>JBBPYD010000018.1:0-34062 GCA_038200305.1 Bryobacterales bacterium | reverse complement strand
CGAGTAGATCTCAGTTTGACCATCGAAGTACAAGCATCCTTGATCGCCTAACTTCAGGATCACCGACTTCGGTCCCAACGCCAGGACGGCTCGCGCCAGAACGGGAGCATCGGCGAGAGACACTCTCGATGGTTTGCGGCCCAGCAGGATGCAGGCTTCTGTCTCGTTGGGAGTGAGGATATCCACGGCGGCAAGGACATCTTTTGGGAGCAATTGCGCCGGAGCCGGATCGAGAATCGTCTGGGTTCCTTCTTTGCGAGCAAGCGTCAGAGCGGCCGCGGCCGTTTCAAGCGGTGTTTCGAGTTGCAACAGCACAAAGCGGGCTCCGCTGAACGTGACGATATCCGAAGGAACGAATGCGTGATTGGCCCCGGATGCAACGACGATAGAGTTCTGTCCGTTGCGATCGACCCAGATGAAGGCCACACCGGTGGGCTGGGAACGTGTCGCGGCAACTCCGCTCACATCGACACCTGCCGCGGCGAGGCTGGCTTTTAAGTGATCGGCGAAGACGTCGTAACC
Organism: Bryobacterales bacterium; assembly: GCA_038200305.1. Taxonomy (GTDB): domain Bacteria; phylum Acidobacteriota; class Terriglobia; order Bryobacterales; family Bryobacteraceae; genus JANXXV01. Next base: position 33,540 of record JBBPYD010000018.1, on the reverse strand, counting down.
AACGCGGCCGATCATCTTCACTCGGGATGATTGTGCGAGCTTCCCGGCGGCGTTTGCCTGATTGGCGCCCTTGCCGCCGGGAACCATCAGGAAATTGCTGCCGAGGACGGTTTCGCCTTCGGCGGGTAGCGTGCCGACCGTGATCACGAAGTCCATGTTCAAACTTCCGGCCACGACGATCCCTTGGGTCATCTGGAAAGATCGATGCCGAACTTCTTCAACTCTTCGGCGTAGTACCTGCGCTGCATCAGATCCCACTCCTCACTGCCTTCCGCGATCTCACGTTTCTGGGAGCGGACCTTATCACGGGAGGCGCGGTCTACCTTCTCCTCAATGACCAGCAGTTCCGTCATGTTGTTCAGGATCTGAAGCCGAACGTCGTTCTGATCCTTTTTTAACCGGAACTGGCGGGACTTGCGCAGGGCAGCGACGAGCTTGTGCGAAATGTCAGTGAGCTTGTCGCGCGAGAGCTTCATGTGATCGCCGGTGTCGCGGCCCGAAGCGCGCACGATCTTGCGCTGCGCTACAAGGGTGTTCTTAATACGGCGGAACATCTCCTGATAGCTGACGCCTTCGCGGCGCATGTAGTCGCTGTACTGGCTCAGAATTTCACGGACCTCATCGTTGAGATCGTCTTCGGCGGATAGCTCCTCGCTAATGACGGAATCAATTAACTCAACGGCCCCATTGGGATCGGTGGTTTCGATAATTTGCGGGCTCAGTCTCTGAACCAATTGGCGAGACACGTAAGAAACGAATTCACGGGCGAGAAGCATCCTTGAGCGATTGGGCTCCTAATAATCCTAGGTAAGTGTACTTGCCGGAGCGAAGCTGTGTCAATTAAGCGAGGTTGGCGGAGATTTGGCTACCCACCGCCGTGGTGGTTATCGATGAATTCGCGATCGATCTTTTTGCGGCCGCCGAAACCTTCGTGTACGCCGTGCCAGAACTCAATGGCCGTTTCCCCGAAACGCCAGCAGAGGTATACTTCCTCCTCTTTATAGAGGGTTGGGAAATCAATCAAGCCGATGTCGAGATCCTTGATCATGCAACCCATCGCATGGATCTCATCGAACTTGCGTTTGAGACCTTCAAGGCTCTGCTCCTGCCGGGACTTCAATGTACCAACGCGGCCGTGATTGACCTGCATGCCTCCGGTCATCATGATGCGCCGGATAAATTGGCGGAACTCGGATTCGGCCTTATCGTGCTCCGACTTGAAAAAGAGAGCTTCGCGCAAAGCCTTCTCCACCTCAGGGAGGGCGCGTTGCGCTTGCGCAAGAGTAAAAAACTTCATTCCAGGCTAGACGCCCGAGATCTGGACGGACACCGAACGGCTGCGGGGGCCGTCGAATTCGGCGAACATGATATTCTGCCAGGTTCCAAGGAGTACTGTAGCGTTGCGGACCTGAAGGCAGAGTGTCTGGCCCATAAGCATGCCGCGCATGTGAGAGTCGGCGTTCTTGCGTTCGCAGTCCGAAAATTCGGGGTCGTTGTGGCGGTAGTACTGGTCCTGAACCACCACCTGATCCAGAAAGCTCTTCACATCGTGAATCAGCGCGTCCTGCCATTCGTTGATGAACACCGCCGTTGTGGTGTGGAGGCTCTGCAAATGAATAATGCCGTCCCGGACGCCGCTTTTCCGGACCAGTTCATTGACACGATCCGTAATATTCAAAAGCTGCATGCGGTCATTGGTGATCCAATCGACGATCCGATTAAACACCTTATAATTTCCCTGTGTGGTGGCCTGGGAAGGGACCTCCACAGGTGCTGTAGGTTCGACGGCTTTGATTTTTGGTGCGTTCATCGACATAGTATCCCTTCTCTTCAGATACAGGAACCGTTTCGGAAGATACGAATTTAGTATACCAGCGTTGCCTGCGGATTTACCGGCTTAAAGGCTGGCGAAACCTCTGTAATTAGTATCGTTACGCGTTTTACGAAACAGAGCCATTTCGCAACTACTGTGGAACCGGACGGCCCATCTGTTTGTAGATGCCTTCGATGGTATCGACACCCTCTTTGGCCTTTTTGTTTTCCTTGTCGTAGTCCACTGCCTTGCGGTAAGCACGCAGCGCTTCTGGGTATTTTTGCCGGGGCGGGAGCGCCTGGTTAGACATAAGTGAATCCGCTTTCCCGGTGTATGCCTGGCTCAGCGCCTTTTGGACGTCCACTGACTTCGGCTTCGCTTTCAGGGCGGGTTCTAGCGTTGCAATGGCTTCATCATACTTCTTATCGGCGATTTTCTTCTTTGCCTGATCCACTGTGGCATCGGCGGCAAACAACGACGTGGCGAGGAAAATCGCGATGAAACTAGTTCTCAAACTCATGTCCGATTGTAGCGCGATAAGATGGTTTTTCCGATGCAAAAGCGAATCGTAGTGGCGATCGACGGTCCTGCCGGCGCTGGAAAGAGCACCATCGCACGGTCGCTCGCAGGCAAGCTTGGTTTCGTTTACATCAACACCGGAGCCATGTACCGGGCTTTGGCGTTGTGGGCCATGCGCACTGGCATCGCCGAATCCGACATGCATCGTTTGGAACAGTTGGCCACTGAAGCGGACCTTACATTCACCGCGGGCAACCTATCGATTCTTCTGAACGGCGAAGATGTCACCGAGGCGATTCGCGCTCCAGAGGTTTCCGCCTATGCCTCGAAAATTTCGGCTATTCCCGCCGTGCGCCGGGCCCTGGTTGAAAAGCAGCGCCGCATGGGGGCAGAAATCAGCGTGGTGATGGAAGGCCGCGACATCGCGTCGGTGGTATTTCCAGATGCACAGGTAAAAGTGTTTTTGGATGCCGATCCGGAGATTCGCGCAGACCGGCGTGTGCTGGAACTAAGGAGCGCGGGCGAGCCTTTTACTCCGGAGGAGACCGCGCGGGAAATGGCGGAGCGCGATGAGCGGGATCGCACGCGAGCCGAAGCGCCCTTATTGCAATCGCCCGATGCGGTTTATGTGGATACAACCGGCCTCACCATTGAGCAAGTAGAGGAAACGATTCTCAAACTTGTCCGTGACCGGACCGCGAATGGAAAGGAATACTCTCGTTGAAAGATCTATTGGTAATGAAGTTCGGCGGAACCAGCATGGGGTCCGCCGAACGCATTCGCGTGGCTGCCGCTATTTCCGCGGAGCAGATGGGCCAACGCCCAGTTGTGGCCGTGGTGTCGGCAATGTCGAGGGTGACCGATTTACTCTTGCACACGCTGCAATTGGCTGAAAGCGGCGATGCCGGCGCGGTGACTGCGAATATTCAAAAACTGCGTCAAGATCATCTGGATACCTGCGCCGATCTATTGCCGAACACGCATTGCGAGCCCGCGCTACAGGGCATTGAAACGATTGTTGGAGAATTTCAGAGGGTGGCGCAGGGCGTTCTGATGTTAGGAGAGCGCCCTCCCCGCTCCGTGGATGAAGCAATTGCGGTGGGAGAGCGCCTCTCGGCGTTGATGATGGCGCGCTACCTGGATGCCAGCGGAATCCCCGCCGCGGCGGTGAACGGTAGCGAGGTGATCGTGACCGATGCGGTGTTCGGCAACGCCACTCCGATCATGGAATTTACGCGGGAGAAAGCGGGCGCAAAACTCATCCCTCTATTAACGGCGGGCGTGCTGCCCATTGTGACAGGATTCAACGCAGCCACCGTGGACGGACGCGCCACAACATTGGGCAGGGGTGGCTCTGACTTTTCAGCGGCGATTTTAGCGGCTGCTCTAGGCGCCTGCGAATTGTGGATCTGGACGGACGTGGATGGAATCATGTCCGCGGACCCCCGGCTGGTGAAAGATGCCCGCGTGTTGAAGGAAGTGAGCTATAACGAAGCCGCCGAGCTTGCCTATAACGGAGCGAAAGTTCTTCATCCGCGTACTCTGGCGCCTCTGATTGAAAAACAGATTCCGGTCTACAGCAAGAACAGCTTTGCGGTGGATAAACCCGGTACGAAAATTGTGGCGAAGACCAACGGCTCTCACGGACCTAAGGCCGTAACTTCCATGGCGAACGTTGCGCTGGTGTCCATTGAACCCGCAAGCGCCGTGATCAATGGCGCGCAGATTATGGCGCGTGCACTGGATGCGCTGGCCCGGTCGAATACGGAAGTGCTGGCTTTTTCGAGTTCCAGCTACCGCCAGAGTTTCTGTTTTCTGGTCCGCAAAGAGGAGCTTCCCTGGGCGCTTGCGTCTCTCGAAGCAAATCTTTCACTTGAGCTCGCGCATGGGTATCTCCGGCCCATTGCCATCGACCGGAACGTCGGCCTGCTTGCGGTGGTGGGGGAAGGTATGCGCGGCACCCCAGGTCTGGCGGGAAGAATCTTTACCGCGATCTCGCAGGAAAACGTCAACATCATCGCCATCGCGCAAGGGGCCAGTGAAATGACCATTGCGATTGTGGTGGCGCGCGAGGGTCTTGAAACCGCCGTGCGGGCGATTCATGCGGAATGCGGCCTCAACGCTGCTCCGTAGTGCGGCCCTGGGGTACAATTAAGTTTACAGTCGTAGTTTTTCATTAGGAGAATTCCGTTCATGTTCGATCTGTTTCGCAGCCGCGATAAAGCTGTGCGTTATCTGCTTGGCGGCCTGCTGGGCCTCGTCGCCCTTTCCATGGTGATTACGCTTATTCCGGGTTTTGGCGCCGCGAGCCGCACGCCCGATCAAGTGGTTGCGCAAGTGGGTAGCGATCCCATTACGGTTCGTGAGGTGCAGAGCACGCTGCAAGGCATGCTGCGCAACAAGTCGATCCCGGCCGAAACGGTTCAGCTTTATGTGCCGCAGCTTGTGGATCAGATGATCAATGAGCGTGCGCTGGCATTTGAAGCAAAACGGATGGGCTTTGAAGTTTCCGAGTCCGAGACCGCGAATGCGATCCGTTCGATTCTGACTCAATTGTTTCCGAACGGGCAATTCAACAAACAAATTTACGAGCGGTTTCTTGCGGAACAGGGCCTGACGATTCCCGAATTTGAAAGCAACATCGCAAAAAACCTGCTGGTGCTGAAGCTCCGGAACATCGCCCTGGAAGGCGTGGTGGTTAGCCCCCAGGAAGTGGAACGTGAATACAACCGGCGCAACGACAAGGTGAAACTGGAGTACGTTGTTTTCGATCCTTCAAAGCTTGCTAATGACATTAGCGTGACCAAGGAAGAGGAGCTTGATTACTTCAACAAGAATCGCGGCCGGTTCATGCGGAACGAGCGCCGGAGTTTTGACATTCTGACCGCCGACGAAGCGAAGGTAGCGGCCAGTTTGGACATCCCCGAAGCCGATTTGCGCAAAGCCTATGACGCGAATAAGGACAAATACCGTATACCCGAGCGCGTCCATGTGCGCCATATTCTGGTGAGCACCATGAACAAGCCGAAAGAAGAGCAGGCCAAGCTGGAAGCAAAGGCTGCCGATCTGTTGAAACAGATCCGTAATGGCGGTGACTTCGCGGAACTCGCTAAGAAGAATTCTGACGATCCGGGCAGCGCGCAGAAAGGGGGAGATCTTGGTTGGGTAACTCGCGGCCAAATGGTGAAGCCGTTTGAAGACGCCACTTTTTCGCTAAAGCCGAAAGAGATCAGCAATCTGGTGAAGACGCAGTATGGCGTTCACATTGTGCAGGCTCTTGAGAAAGAGGAAGCCCGCCTGAAGCCGTTTGAAGAAGTGAAGGCCGATATCGCCTCCGGACTCAAGAAGCAGATGGTATTCGATCGCATGCAAAGCATGGCGGATCAGGCCCGTGCGGCGTTGCAGAAAGATCCGAAGCAAGCCGAACAGATTGCCCAGAAATTCAATCTATCGTCCCAGCACGTGACCAGTCATGGGCCGAATGAGTCCATACCGGAGCTTGGCACCAGCCATGAGATCGACGCAGCCGTTGCGCCACTGAAGGTGAATGAGGTTTCCCCCGTGTTCCAGATCGGCGCAAACAAGCTGGCGGTCGCGGTTGAGGCAGGCATCGAACCTGTTAGACAGGGTGACTTCGCCGAGATGGAACCGGACGTAAAGAAGCAGCTCATTAGGGAGAAGGCGGATAAACTGGCGCAACAGAAAACGGCGGAGATTACAGCGAAACTGCGAGCGGGCGGGACCGATCTGGCCGCTCTTTCCAAATCGCTAAAGCTGGATCTGCGCACCACATCCCCATTCAACTCCGAAGGTGCAGCGGATGGAATCGGCCCGGCGGCCTATCTTGCGGAGGCTTTTACCAAACCCGTCGGGGGTATGGTGGGACCTCTTACAGTGGACGGCAAGGTTTTCTACTGCAAGGTGGTAGAGAAGATCCCCGCGGACATGACGAAGTTCGCCGACCAACGGGAAGATATGCTGATTGCCCTGAAGAAGCGCAAGGCGGCGGAGCGGAAAGAACTTTTTGAGGATGGCCTTGTGACGGCGCTTGTCAAGCAAGGAAAAGTCAAGAAGTACCCGGAAGTCATCCAGCGTTTGAGCTCGACCTATCGAAGCTAACGCATGCATGAAATTCTAGATTTTGTCTTTCGGACACTGACCACTCCGGACCGCTTGATTGAGTTTCTGTCCACCGTGATGACGGGGTGGGCCGGTTACGCGCTTCTGTTCTCTATCGTGTTTTCCGAAACGGGTCTTCTTGTAGGTTTCTTCCTGCCGGGGGACTCGCTTCTGTTCACGGTGGGCGTGGTTGCCGGCGCCGGGCAGTTGAACATCGGAATCATTCTGATACTGTTGACGCTCGCCGCAATCGCCGGCGTAGCGTCGGGATACTCTATCGGGCGCCGCACAGGACCGGCGATATTCAACCGGCCCGATTCCCGATTTTTCAAACAGGACCATCTCAGAAAGACACAGGCGTTCTATGCGAAGCACGGCGGAAAGACCATCGTCTACGCGCAGTTCGTTCCCATCATCCGGACGTTTGCACCGTTCATCGCCGGAGTGGCAAAGATGCCCTACCATCGATTCGCAATGTTCAACGTTATCGGAAGCATTGGCTGGGTCTTTTCAATGACGATGCTTGGCTATACGATGGGCAATATCGAACTGGTCAGAAAGCACTTCGAGAAGTTTGTAATCCTGATCGTGCTGATCTCGGTTCTGCCGATCATTATCGAAGTGATCCGGTCGCGCCGCATTAAACCCGAATTCAAAAGCTGACTTCCCTTTATCTTTCAATTCACTCGCGAGGACACACGATGTTATACAATCGCGTTGATGAAAATATCACGTTCCGTCTTGTCTTCCCTCTCCCTCTTGAGTCTTCTGTTCGCAGCCGGGTGTAGCCAGCCGGCTGCAGAGGAGCGTAAACCTGCGGCCGTCTCCTTTCCCGTGGGTGGTAGCGTGGTTCGCGTGGACCCCGCGTTTGACGCGATTGTTCCGCAAGCGGCCAAAATCGAGAAAATCGCCGGCGGCCAAAAGTTCACGGAAGGCCCGATCTACATGCCGGAAGGATTCCTGCTGTTCAGCGACATCCCGCAGAACGCCATCTTCAAATGGACTCCAGACGGAACGGTGAGCGTGTTTCGTAAACCGAGCGGCTACGATGGAACGGACGCGCCGGCTGGGGCGCTGGTTGGTTCCAACGGCATAACGATGGATAAGGAAGGGCGGCTGGTCATTGCCGAGCATGGCAACCGCCGCGTGACCCGGCTGGAGAAGGACGGCACAGTGACCGTGCTTGCCGCCGAGTATCAGGGCAAGCGGCTGAACAGTCCAAATGACGTGGTGTATAAATCGGACGGCGCGCTGTATTTTACCGACCCGCCTTACGGTTTTCCGAAAGAAGACGACGATCCGAAAAAGGAGCTGAAGTTCAACGGGATCTACCGGCTGATGAATGGCAAGCTGGAATTGCTCTCAAAGGAACTGAAACGGCCTAACGGCATCGCGTTCTCGCCGGATGAAAAATATCTGTACATCAGCAATTCAGATCCCACACGCAAGATCTGGATGCGTTTCGATGTCAAACCGGATGGCACGATCGCGAATGGCAAAACGTTTTACGACGTGACCAGTCAGACTGAGGAAGGCTTGCCGGACGGATTGAAAGTGGACAAGAAGGGTAACCTCTACGGGAGCGGGCCTGGCGGCATGTGGGTGTTTTCGCCGGAAGGCAAGCTGTTGGGCAACATCAAACCTCCGGAGGTTCCGGCGAATTGCGGCTGGGGCAAATACACAACCGGTCCGGACACGGGCAAGTTGCCGCGTGGGGAAGATGCCAACACGCTCTATATGACGGCGCGGACTGGCGTGTACCGTATCCAACTGAACGCGGCCGGAATCCGCCCTTGAAGCCATGCCGATTGGAAATAAGTCCGCTACGGGAGTCCTATTTTGTTTGACCTTGGCGGCGGCCTCCGCGGACCGTTCGTTCAAAGCCGATGTGCCGAAAATCCCTTGGGCGCCGATGCATCTGGCCGGTATGCCGGAAGGTCTGCAATCGCGATCGCTTCATGAGAATCCTCGAACAAAGATGAGTTCGTCGATGGTGAAATATCCGAAGGGCTTTCGCGAACCGCGCCATTATCACGTCACGTGCGGTCATTACATTTATGTCTTGAAGGGCCGGCTGCGTTCCCCCGAGGGCGATCTGCCGGCCGGAACGTTCACCTATGCGGCTCCGAACGAGCGGCATGGCCCATACAATGCGGTGGAGGAAACGGAAATCCTGTTCTACACGGATGGCCCGTTCGACTTCCACGTCGAGGATAAATGAGGAAACTTTTCGTAATTCCAGTGCTGGTTCTGCCGCTGTTGGCCAGAGAGCCGCTGCAGACACGGATCGCTCACACGGATCCATCCAAGTTTCATGCATCCAAGGCCGTCCATAAGGGGGCGGGCGAGCTCGATTACATGCCCCTGTTTGGGTCTGAAGACTTCAGCACCAACCTGATCTTCTTGCACCGCGGGGTGATTCCGCCGAAGGGAGGCATCGGGCATCATTTCCACAACCACATGGAAGAGATGTTCGTTATTTTCGACAACGAGGCGCAATTTACGATTGACGGCCGCACCTCGCGCCTGGTTGGGCCCGCGGCTGCACCGTGCCGCATGGGCCACTCGCACGCCATCTACAATCCAACGGACCGTCCGACGGAGTGGATGAACATCGCGGTGGGAAGCATCAAGGGCAAGTATGACAACTTCGATCTCGATGACGACCGGGTAGGAGCGCCGCTGGAACAGAAGCCGCCGTTTATTAGTATGCATTTGGATAAGAGCCTGCTGAAACCGGCCGCGGGCTTCTACGGCGGCAAAGGAACTGTGCAGTACCGCAGAGTTCTACCACCCGAGGTCTTTTACACGAACTGGTCTTACATCGATCATCTTGTGCTTCCGCCGGGAACATCGGTGGGACGCAAGCGGCATGATGGCGTGGAAGAAATCTACTATGTGATGGCAGGGGATGGGACGGCTCGCATCAACAATGAATCGGCGCCGATCCACAAAGGCGACGCAGTACCGGTTCTATTGACTGACGTACACTCGTTCGAGAATGCAGGCACGGGCGATCTGGAATTCATGATCATCGGAATTGCACGAACCAAGTGGGCGCTGGATACGGCGGAAGTGAAGTGAGAGGAGAACAACATTGAAAACGAGATTCGCGCTGTTGATGACGTGCGCATTGCCTCTGCTTGCGCTGGAACCGTTGGCGCAGCGCATTGGGCACACCGATCCGGCCAAGTATCACCGCAGCCGCTCCCATGGCAGTGCGGGGGATATGGCGTGCGAGACGCTGTTACCGGGCGCCGCATTGGCCACCAACTTCTTTTTCATGCACCGTTGCCAGATCATGCCGGGCGGAGGCGTCGGCCACCACTTTCACAACACCGATGAGGAGATGTTTATTATTTTCGACGGTGAAGCGGAATTCACCATTGACGGCCATACCTCGCTGCTGAAGGGAACAGTTGGCGCGCCGTGCCGCATGGGCCATTCGCACGCGATCTTAAATCCGGGCGATAAGCCGGTGGAATTCATGAACCTGAATATTTCGGCCATCAAGGGACGGTACGATGCGTTCAATTTGGATGACGCGCGGATCGGCGTCCCGAAGGAACCCATCCCCGCTTTCATGACAATGCGGCTGGACAAAAAGCTGCTTCGCCCCATGCAGAACTATCGCGGCGGTACAGGGACAGCGCAGTACCGGCGAGCCCTGGACCCAACCGTTTTCCTGACGAACTGGTCTTACATGGACCACCTTTTATTGCCGCCCGGCTCGTCTGAGGGCCGGCATCGCCATGCGGGCGTGGAAGAGATCTACTACGTGCTGAACGGCGATGGAGAGGTGCAGGTGAATGGCGAGACGGCTCCGATTCATAAGGGCGACGCCGTGCCCGTGCTCCTGAACGACGCGCACTCGTTCCGCAATAACGGCGCGCAGGATCTGGAGTTGATGATCGTCGGCGTCGCCACTCAGAAAGGCGTTCTGGACACCGTGGAAGTGAAAGAGCCGGCTAAGTGATGTCGTACAGCAGAACGGTGTAGTTCTTCGACTTGAGCGTGTTCTCAATGGTGGGCCAGAGTTTCTGATGAGTTGGCGTGGCGACCCACTGTTTGCGCTGTTCTTCGCTGGCGAAGACCAAGACAAACCGGTAATTCGATCCGGCCGGTGCGGCCCCTTGCATGGCCGACTGGAGCTTGAGCATCTTTACGTCGATAAACCCAGGCTGTTTGCTGGCTGCGGGACGAAAGGACGTGCGAAAGATGTGCAGCATCTCTTTTTCCTTTGCCGGATCCACGGACAGGTCCACGTGCAATTCGATTTTCTGCTCGGGGCTGGCCGCCTGGGCGGGGATTGCACCTGCGCCCGCGCCGGCCAGCATCGTTTTCAGGTAATTTCTGCGATTCATCTCTTCTCCTAATGGGTGGTTGGTTCAACTGTTCCGATAAGAAGTATATCGAATCGATCCTGATGTATCGGTGGAATCAGAACGGCCGTGTGCATACCCACGATTGGCGTTGGCGAGAAACACGCGCGGACAAGCATTCCTGAGTCATGGTTGCTATATTCAACAAATGAATTTCGGCATTGCCGCGCGGCAGCGAATTCGGGACTGGCGGACGTCCATCGCGTTCATTACTGTAATCGGGGTAGCCGTGACCGTGGGTGGAACTTGGATTGCCATCGCATACCCATTGCTCAATGGAGCCTTGCCATTCCCCAAAGCTGACCGGCTTGTGGCCATCGAGACCATAAGGCAAAGTGGGGAACGAGGCGGCTTGAGTTGGATGGCCGTAGAGGATCTACGTGGCGGTTCCGTTGATCTCATCGCCGGGTTCTTGCCGCGGACATGGGGACTTCAAACTGAAATCCATGGCCATGTTGAAGTGGTGCTCTCTCAGCAGGTCACCAGTGAATTCTTCAAGGTTCTTGGGGCTAATGTGGCTCTTGGCGAACCACTCGCTCCGGAGCATGAGCACGTTGGAAATCAAGCCTGGGTCTGGTTTTCACATGCGGCATGGCTCCGTTTCCTGGGAGGCGAAGCCAACCCTGCAAATAAGATTGTTTGGCTCAACGCCGTTCCGTACCGGGTGGGCGGGGTGCTACAGAAGTCCTTCGACTTCCCGCATCAAGGAAAGAGCACCGATATTTACATTCCGCTGAACCGCGCCGATTATTGGAATTCCCGAGGTGGCGGAGGACTTGGGGCGATCGCAATGCTCAAACCGGGTATTCGGATAGAGCGCTTCCAGTCCGAACTGGCCGTGCGGACGGCCGCCCTTGCATCACAGTTTCCTGCGGCGAACCATGACGTCCGATTCGCGGCTACCAGTATTAGCTCGTTTCTGCTCGGAGGCCGATTACTTCTTTTGCATTGGCTGATGATCGCAGCGTTACTCCTGCTACTTGTTGCGATGGCGAATGCCAGTGGAATCTGGCTTGCCCAATGGCTGCGGCAACAACGCAGGGTCTCGATTCAGCTTTGCCTCGGCGCCTCGAAATGGCGGATATTAGCGGAACAAACTGCGCAAGTACTGCTGCTCGGCGGCGCTGCCTCCGCAATGGGCCTTGTGGGAGTCGTGTTGTTCTTGGGCGCCTTACGCGCGTCATCATTGTTCGACCCGGAGCTCGCACGATTCGAACTTTGGCAAAAAGCAAACCTGGACGCGCCAACAGCCGTTTCACTAGTCCTCATTACGCTCATTACCAGTATTGTAAGTGGAATTTTGCCACTGCTGACTATTCACGGTGGGGCTATGCAGCAGTTGCACGCTGGCGGACGCACTGCGACGGGCCGTTCGTCGAGGCGGCTGCGCGTGGCTCTGGCAGCCGCGCAGTTGACTATTACCGGTACGCTCGCGTACGCCGGAATCATGGCCGGCCGAAACGTCCAAACGCTGCTTCTGACGGATAGGGGTTTCCGAACCGAACAGGTCCTTGTGTCGGGCATCGGTATCTCAGAAGCAAAATACAACACCGACGAGAAAATAATCCGATTCCACCAACAGGCAATCGCGGAGTTGAAGCACCTGCCTGGAGTGATCGACTCAGCAGGCGGTGTCTCACTGCCGGTGAGCGGGAGCCGCACTCGCTTTCTCATTGATGGTGAAAACGCACCCCCGGAACAGCAGCTAATGACCAGAATTGGGGTCGCCAGTCCCGAATTGCTGCCCTTATTGGGTATTCCTTGCCTCCATGGCCGCCTGTTCACTGCGGCCGACCGCTGGAATTCGCCGAGGGTGGCCCTGGTAAATCAGGCGTTCGTTGACCGGTACCTTTCAGGGGACCGTGATCCTTTGGCGCACCACCTGCGCTTTTCCTTTCACAACGGCTTCGCTGCCAAGCCCTACGCGGAACATCAGATCGTCGGGGTGATTGGTAACACCTTAAACCGCGACCTCGCCGTCGAGACCGAACCGCAGATAGTGATCAGCTCAGACCAGATGGCGTTTGAAGGGTTCCAATACTTCCTTCGATCCAGTCTGCCGGCTGCTGCGCAGCAGAAAGAAGTACAGGAGGCGATCTGGCGAGTCGATCCGGAAGTGCAACGAGTCAGCCTGCGCCCCTTGTTGGATCAGGTGGAGAGGTCTTTGGTGAGCCGGCGGCTTTTGGTTTGGCTGCTCAACATTTTTGGCGGCATTGCGGTTATTGTTGTCGTCTTTGGTTTAGCGTCCACTCTGTCCGCGACGTTTCTTGAGATGACACGCGAGCTGGGTATCCGCTCGGCTCTCGGTGCATCACAATTTTCATTGGCATTTGAATCGGTTCGGTGGGCGGCGCTGGCAATACTGCTCAGTGAGCTTCTGACCGCACCGATCTCGGCCGCCCTGGGGCACATCATCATTTTGGATCGTTCCCCGGCCGGCTGGGATGCTGTCAGTTGGATAGGCGCCTCAGCCGTCTTAGGATTGATTGGGATGGCGGTTGCATTTGCGCCGGCTCGAAATGCCGCAACTATCGACCCATCGGTGACTTTGCGCTCCAATTAGCTCAGTTGGTCAGTCTCGATGTATCAGTGGGATCAGAACCGGAAACTGAACTCTCCGGCAATCACGAACCACCGGTTGGGTGCATACCCGCGATTGGCATTGGCGAGAAACAAGCGCGGAGATGCACCAATCCAGAAGCACCGGCCGCGATCAATCACTATGGCGGCGCCAGCGGCAAAGTTACTGGTTTCGCAGCCGGACCAAGCTTTCGGTGTTGGCGAGAACCGCAATGGACCCGCTGGCAGCGGCGGTCCTGCGCGCGGTGGTCCGGGAGATTGATTCCGATGCACCGGTGGGGGAGCTGCGCACGTAAGACTCGGGTTCCGGTCTGACTTACTCAGGCCGGTATGCGAGACGTAGTAACATAGTTGTAACATCGATGGCCTTTCTGCGCATGGTGAGAGTACCCTGGTGGTTGGCCGCGATCTTTCTGCTCACTCCAAATCTGCGCGCCTATTCCGTGCTGACGCACGAAGCCATTGTCGATTCCCTTTGGAACGACAGCATTGTCCCGCGGTTAAAGAAGCGATTCCCCGCAGTGACGCCGGACCAACTGCTGGAAGCCCATGCTTACGCCTACGGGGGCGCCATCATACAGGATATGGGCTATTTTCCTTTTGGCAGTAAGTTGTTCAGCGATCTAACCCATTATGTCCGCAGCGGCGATTTTGTGACTGCTCTGCTCCGCGATTCCGAAACGCTTGATGAATACGCGTTTGCACTGGGCAGTTTGGCGCATTACTCTGCGGACACCGTTGGCCATCCGGAGGCTATCAATCTGATTGTGCCAGCGCTGTATCCGAAGTTGAAGATCAAATATGGAAAAGTAGTTACCTATGAGGATGACCCGGCGGCGCACCTGAAAACGGAATTCGGATTCGATGTGCTGGAAGTCGCGTACGGCCGTTATGCCTCGAAAGCCTATCACGACTTCATCGGCTTCCAGGTGGCAAAACCGGTGCTTGAGCGTGCTTTTCTGGACACCTACTCGCTGGAGTTGAAGGATATTTTCACGAGTGTCGATCTTGCGCTGGGCACCTACCGCAAAACCGTGAGTTCCATCCTTCCCGAGATGACGAGAGTGGCGTGGCATGAGAAGCGCGATGAGATCCAAAAATCGCAACCGGGGATCACGAAGCGAAAGTTCTATTACAATCTGTCCCGCTCCAATTACGAGAAAGAGTGGGGCCGCGATTACGAACGCCCAGGCGCCGGCGCCCGTTTCCTCGCATTTCTGTTTCGTATCATTCCTAAGGTGGGCCCCTTCAAGGCACTTTCCTACCGCATGCCGGACCCTCAATCGGAGAAGCTCTTCATGACTGCCTTCAACGATACGATCACCCGCTACCGCGAGCTATTAGCCCGAAGCACCGCGGCACGGATGGAACTGCCGGATCGGAATCTGGACACCGGCGACATGACCAAACGGGGCAGGTACAGGTTGGCCGACCGTGCATACGAACATTTATTGGAGAAGCTTGCCGACGGAAAACGCGAGATTACGCCCATCCTTCGGAGCAGCATCCTGAAATTTTACGATCGCGCGGAGACAATTACATCTGAGAAAGCGCGCGTCCAACTCGTGAAGCTGCGGGAGTAGTTCAGAAGCCTTCCCAAACATAGGCCGCAAACCTCCGCATCGACCGGAACCCCATCCGTTGATAGAGCTGAATTGCTTCCAGGTTCGAAGACGTCACGGTCAAACTGGTCTTATCGCACCCGTGCTGCGCGAGCGACTGCAGGGACCGCCGCATCAGCTCATAGCCAACACCGGTCTTCCGCTCCTCAGGCGACACGCAGATCTGCGTGATGTGCCCCGCCTCTGCAGCCACCAAGCTTGCCAGCGAAATGCCCGTCAGATCGCCGCGGCTGTTTTCAGCCGCATACGAGGCCGGCCCGAAGAAGCTTCCGCACCCAGGGTATTGCACAATGTTCTGCAGGAAACGCTTGGCCCCCGAAACCGAACGGTACTGATCGTTGATGGTGCTGTCTACGTGGCCTTCGTAGGCTCTCGCGATCAGCTTTGCCGCTTCATCTTGCTGGGACTCGTGCCATTGCGAAAAGGTGTGCGTCTGCGCTGCCTTGCCCTCCGCCAGCGCCGGGGCGTCCGCCAAATCCACAACCATGAAATTGCGCGGGTGTACCCGCAGGTAGCGCGAGAACGGCATTGACCGCTCAAACGGTCCATGCATCAACAACAACTGTGCTTCCACCCGCTGCATGTACGGCGTATTCAGCAAAGCTTGTAGCACTGCGCCCAGCAGCAGATCTTCGTTTTCCACCGAGGCGAACTCGCGCGTCAGGAAAAGATCCCCGATCAGCGCCTTGCGTTCCTCGCAGACGTAATACGAGTACCCGATCACTCGGCCGCTCTGCACAAGGGCATAGCCACTGAGCGCTTGAACCTTCACGAAACGGCGCACCAGGTCCGCCGACGCACTGGAATCCCAACTGAAGATGGATCGCCACGCAAGGCTCTCCTCTTCCAGCAGCGGGTTCAGATCGTGTTCCCGCAGCTCCCGAAGCTCTACAATTTTCGGAGCGCTGATGTTCAACACTGCCGCCATACGCGCATCATAACAGCAGTGATATAAAATCAGAACCGATGTCTCCCACAGCCGCAGCTCCTAACCCTCTCCAAGCCGCACAATGGCGTGTGCTCTGGCTGCTGGTCTTCTCGGTGTGTATCAACTACATCGACCGCGGCAATCTGTCCGTCGCCGCGCCACAGCTTATTTCAGAGATGAAGCTAACCGCGACGCAGATGGGCGCGTTGCTGTCCGCATTCTTCTGGACCTACGCTCTTTGCCAGATTCTGGGCGGTTGGCTGGTTGACAAGTACGATGTGAAATGGGTCTACGGCATCGGTTTCCTGCTATGGTCCGCGGCCACGGCGGCCACCGGCTTGGTGGGTGGCTTCGTATCGTTGTTCGTGTTGCGGCTGCTGCTTGGCATTGGGGAATCGGTTTCCTATCCGTCGTACTCCAAGATCATCGCCGGTAACTTTACAGAACGTCATCGCGGTATCGCGAACTCCTGGGTGGATGCCGGGTCAAAGTGTGGACCTGCTATTGGAAATCTGGTCGGTGGTTTGCTGGTCGCAAGCTACGGGTGGCGATACCTGTTCATTGGGCTCGGCTTCGGCAGCCTGATCTGGATCGTCCCGTGGTTCATTTGGGGACCCCGCGATAAGGCAGCGGATCTGGTCAAGAAAGTGGGCGCACCCAGCTTCGGTGAAATCCTTTCGAAGCGCGACGCCTGGGGCACCTTCATCGGCCTGTTCTGCGGTAACTACGTCTGGTATTTCCTGCTGACCTGGCTTCCGTACTATTTGGTGCGCGAGCGTCACTTCTCCATGGAGATGATGGCGTTCGTCGGCTCTCTACCGTTCTTCGGAATCGCCACCACGGCGGTGATCGGCGGTTATCTCTCCGATAACTGGATCGCGAAAGGAGGCTCGCCAACGCGCATACGAAAGCTCTTCGTTGTAGGCGGCCTCATTTTGGTAAACATTATGCTGCCCGCGGTGCTGGTTAAAGATAACAACACCGCCATGGGGATTCTGATGGTCGCCAGCCTGTGCTTCGGCTTCTATAGCTCGAACCTGTGGGCCATCACGCAAACTCTCGCCGGCCCCGTTGCGGCGGGAAAATGGACCGGTATGCAGAACGGGATCGGCAATATGGCCGGGGTGGTCGCGCCCTTCCTCACCGGAGTGGTAGTAGATCGGACCGGACAGTTTTTCCTGGCGTTTGTGGCCGCGTCCATTATGTCGATCATCGGCGCGGCCTGCTTCGTCTTTATTGTCGGCCCGGTGCGGCCTATTCAGTGGCGCTCAAAAAGTGCTTGATGGATCGAATGGCCTGACGAGTCCGGTGGTCGTTCTCAATCAGGGCGAACCGGACATGCCCCTCACCCATCGGTCCAAAGCCGATGCCGGGTGAAACCGCCACCAGCGCCTTCTCAAGCAAAAGCTTCGAAAATTCCAACGATCCGAGTGAGCGGAACTTCTCCGGAATCGGAGCCCAGACGAACATCGAGCCTTTCGGAGATTCCACAGGCCATCCGGCTTTGTTCAGTCCGGATACAATCAGATCCCGGCGCTTCTGATACAGGGTGCAGATCTTCTTCGTATCGTCTTCGCATTCCCGAAGACCGATAATCGCGGCGATCTGCAACGGCTGGAATACTCCGTAATCCAGATAGCTTTTGATGCGGGCCAGCGCGGCAATCATCTTCTTGTTACCCAGGCAGAACCCGATGCGCCACCCCGCCATGTTGTAACTCTTCGACATGGAGAAGATCTCCACGGCGACGTCTTTTGCACCCGGCACCTGAAGGATGCTCGGCGCGCGATAGCCGTCAAAGCACAGGTCGGCATAGGCGAAATCGTGAAGGACCATAGACCCGTGATGCGCGGCCAGCTGGACGATCTCTTTCATGAAATCCATATCGACGCAGACCGTCGTAGGGTTGTGCGGAAAGGAGATCAGAATGAGCTTGGGTTTGCGGGTGCTCTTGCGATACAGATCTTCCAGGCCGCTGAGAAACGTGTTCGCATCCGGCATGGGAAGCATACACGCATGGCCTTCGGCCATTACGACACCGTACTGATGGATCGGATAGGCGGGATTCGGTGAGACCACGGCATCACCCGGCCCAATCACCGCGAATAGCAGGTGAGCCAGCGCGTCCTTGGCGCCGATGGTGACAATGGCCTCAGTGGACGGGTCCAGATCGACGTCATAATTCTTCTTGTACCGCTTCACGATCTCATCCCTCAGATGCGGGATGCCTTTCGATACCGAATAGCGGTGATTGCGCGAGTTTCGGAGAGCTTCAATTGCCTTGTTTACAATCGCCTTGGGAGTGGGGCCGTCCGGGTTTCCCATGCCCAGGTCGACCACATCATGCCGGTCTGCGCGCAGACGTGCCTTCATCTCATTAACCACGGCAAATACATAGGGAGGAAGCTTGCTGATACGGTAAAACTCGTCGGTTGGCGAAGACATAAAATTCATTGTATAGCGCGGAACAAAGCGGCCCCGATTTCCGTATATTCTAAGGACTGAGGAATCAATGAGCCTACGCGACTTTCTATCGAAGCAGTTTATCGACGTCATTCAGTGGACCGAGCCTGAGGATGGTCTGCTGGCCTACCGGTATCCAATGCAAGACATGGAGATCCAGAACGGCGCTAAGCTCACCGTTCGCGATTCGCAGATGGCCGCGTTCGTGAATGAAGGCAAACTTGCCGACGTGCTTGGGCCAGGGCTCTACAATCTGACCACGAATACGCTCCCACTGCTGACCAATTTGATGAACTGGGACAAGAAGTTTCAGTCGCCGTTCAAATCGGACGTGTACTTCTTTTCCACACGTCTGCAAACGAACCAGCGTTGGGGCACTCCGAACCCGATCACCATTCGCGACAAGGAATTCGGGGCGATCCGGCTGCGCGGATTCGGGATCTACTCCTGGCGGATTGCAGATCCGCGAACCTTCTATACAAAGGTGAGCGGCACGCGTGAGATCTATCACGTGCCGGACATTGAGGGCCAGCTTCGGAACACGATCATAGGACGAATGTCGGATGCCTTCGCTTCCAGCAATGTGCCGTTCCTCGACATGGCCGCGAATCAGGTGCAACTTGGCCAGAAGATCGCCGGTTTTCTAGCGCCGTCCTTCGCGGAACTCGGGCTGGTGCTGGAAAGCTTTGTGGTGGAGAACCTTTCGCTGCCGGAAGAACTGCAGAAACGGCTGGACGAGCGCATTGGCATGACGATGCTGGGCGACATGGGCAAGTACACGCAGTTCCAGGTGGCGCAGTCGATACCAATTGCCGCTGGAAACGAGGGAGGCGGAATCGCCGGCGCGGGTGTTGGGCTCGGTGCTGGATTCGTACTTGCGCAGCAGATGGCGAATGCAATGAAGCCGCCCACGCCTCCGGAACCAGAAGGGCCGTCGGCTCCTCCATCTGCAGGGCCGATGACCCCGGTGCCTCCGGTTGGAGGTGGTCCGGCGCCCGAAGCGCCTGCTTCTCCCGCGGCTCCTTCGGCGGAAACGAAGTTCTGTGTCGAGTGCGGCAAGCCCATTCCGAAGCGATCTAAATTTTGCCCCGAGTGCGGCTCGGCACAACAGTAGTAACCGTGACGAGAGTACAATAACTAACCGTGGACATCATCGGCGGATGCGAGTGGGTTGTGGAGGCGCACGGGTGTGATGCCGCCGCGCTTCAAGATCTGTCGAAACTACAGCATCTGTTTGAACGGGTGATCCGGGAACTGTCTTTGCACCCGTTAAGTGAACCGGCGTGGCACAGGTTTCCAGGGGCGGGCGGAGTCACCGGGATCACCATGCTTTCGGAATCGCATCTGACCTGCCACACGTTCCCGGAATATCGTTCGTTGTGCCTCAACCTGTTCTGCTGCCGCCCCCGGCCCGAGTGGGATTTCGCTTCCGCTCTCGAACAGGAGTTTTCGGCTTCCGCGGTACACGTCCGGCGGATCGAAAGGCCGTATTACGCATGAGCGATCGCGTTGCGAACTGCCCAAATTGCGGGGCGCCCATCCGGTTTCTGTGGTCGAGCGCCGTGCAGACCACGTGCGAATTCTGCCGCTCGATCCTGGTCCGGCACGATGTCGATCTAGAGAAGGTGGGTGTGGTTGCCGATCTGCCACTCGATGGGTCGCCAATCCAAATCGGGACCGAGGGCGTGCATCGGAACAAGCCGTTTGTCGTAATCGGGCGCATTGTGTACGAGTACGAACAGGGCCATTGGAATGAGTGGCATCTGATCTTCAACGACAGCACTAGCGGTTGGCTCTCCGATGCGCAACTGGAATACGCGGTGTCATATTTGACAACGCCGCCCGTGAAGCTGGCTCCCGTAGCGGCGCTGAGCACCACCAGCCGTTTCGACTGGAGCGGCGCAACGTATCACGTGACCTCGATCACCAAAGCGCATTACGTGGGTGTGCAAGGCGAGTTGCCATTCGAGTATTGGGATAAGAGCGATCTCATGTTCGTGGATTTGCGGACAGCCGATGCGCGCTTTGCCACCATCGACTACAGCGAAGATCCTCCGCTACTGTTCCTGGGGGAGGCGCTCGCGTTTGACGATCTGAAATTGAAGAACGTGCGCGAGTTTGAGGGCTGGCGGAAATGACGGCGGGTCCGGCGGGAGCCGTTCTAAAAGTAAAGCCGTTGATCTGTCCCAATTGCGGCGGCACGGTCCAGTTGCGCGGCTTCGGCCAGACCGTCAACGCCATCTGCGGGAACTGCCAAACGGTTCTTGACGCATCGACGCCGAGTTTGGCGGTATTGCAGAAATTCGGCGCCCGGCCGCGTGTGGAACCGCTGATCCCGCTTGGCTCCCGAGGCAATTGGCGCGGCGCTACGTTTGAACTCATCGGCTTTCAGGTCCGCGAAATCGAAGTGGAAGGACAGAAGTATCACTGGTCGGAATATCTGCTGTACAACCCCTATCAGGGCTATCGATATCTCACCGAATACGACGGGCACTGGAACTATGGAAATACGCTGCGAGCTTTGCCGGAAGGCGGAAGCGGCGATCGCGGCTCCGTGCGCTTCAGAGATGGATTTTACAAGCTCTTTCAGCGGTCGGTGGCGCGGACCGTGTTTGTACTGGGCGAATTTCCGTGGCAGGTGCGGGTCGGCGATCCGGTCACGGTCTCGGATTACGTCCGTCCACCGCTGATGATTTCATCCGAATCGGCCGGCGGCGAAGTGGTCTGGTCGATAGGTGAATACATCACCGGCCAAAGCGTATGGCAGGCGTTTGCACTGCAGGGAAAGCCGCCTGTTGCGCGGGGCATCTTCGCCAATCAGCCGTCTCCCTACCAGGGCAAGATCGGCAGCGTTTGGAAGACCTTCGCATGGCTCTTAGGGGCACTCTTTTTGTTGATGGCAGGAATGGCAATGGTGAACCGGAATGAGGCGGTGTTCAATCAACACTATTTCTTCGATTCCCACCACAGCGGAGAAGCCTCCTTCGTGACGCCGGTCTTCGAACTGAAGGGTCACACGTCAGGCGTGGAGGTGAAGGTCTCCACCGATCTCAATAACGACTGGGCGTACTTCAATTTCGCGTTGATCAATGAAGGGACCGGAACCGCCTACGACTTCAGCCGGCAGGTCAGCTATTATTACGGCAGCGACAGCGACGGAAGTTGGAGCGAAGGCGGAAAGACAGGCTCCACCACGATTCCAGCGGTGCCGCCGGGCCGTTACTATTTGCGTGTGGAACCGGAGATGGACAGCCAGGCTTCCGGATCGATTTTCAGCACGCACGCGGTGAGCTATGACATTGCTGTAAAGCGCGGCGTACCCACGCAATTATTCTTTGTGATCGCGTTCTTTCTGCTTTTCATCCCACCCATTGTGACGACGATCCGGGCGTCGAAGTTCGAGGGCCGCCGATGGGCCGAAAGCGATATCGCACCGGTTTCCAGCAGCAGTTCAGGAGATAACAATTGATGCGCCATCCTTTTTACACGCTCTACGGAATCCTGCTGCTCCTCGGCGCAGGCTATGCCGAGTACCGCGGCTTCAGCATGTCGCGAGTCAACGAAGTGAAGAACGTCCCGAAATCGGTGCGGGATAATCCAGGAGCATACCGGTCCGTTTACAGCGGTTACAGCCACTATTCAGGAGGAAAGTAATATGAGTGAGTTCCATCCCGCCTATCTGCTGAACGCGGTGCTTTACGCGGTTCTGGGGATTATCATTTTCGTGGGCGCGTTTGCGCTGATTGACAAGATGACGCCCTACGATCTGTGGGGTGAGATCGTACACGAGAAAAACACCGCCCTGGCAATCATGGTGGGAGCAATGTCGATCGGCGTATGCATCATTATCGCCGCCGCAGTGCATTAAACCTTGTCAGCGGTACTATTCATCTCGGTTTTCCTGATCGCCGCTTGCGGGCTGATCTATGAATTGATCGCCGGCACGCTCGCCAGTTATCTACTGGGCGATAGCGTGCTGCAGTTCTCCACCGTCATCGGCGCCTATCTGTTCGCGATGGGCATCGGCAGCTTCCTCTCTCGATTCATTGGGCGCGGCCTGGTGGCCCGATTCATCTACATCGAACTGATGGTCGGCCTGGTGGGTGGCTTCTCCTCCTCGCTGCTGTTCTGGGCCTTCGCCTACACGCAGAGCTTCCGGCTACTGCTCTATCTGCTGGTGGTGCTGATTGGAACGCTGGTGGGTTTGGAGATTCCGCTGTTGATGCGGATACTCAAGGATCGTTTCCAATTTCGCGATCTTGTTTCGCACGTGCTGACGTTCGACTACCTGGGGGCGCTGGGCGCCTCGCTGCTGTTTCCTCTGCTGCTGGTTCCGAAGCTGGGGCTGGTACGTTCGGCCATCCTGTTCGGAGTGATCAATGCAGTGGTCGCGCTCTGGACCACCTTTCTCTTTCGTGACCAAATAGCCAGAGCATTGGGGCTGCGCGCGGCAAGCATAGCTGTGCTGGCGCTGCTTTGCTGCGGGATGGTGGGCGCGGAATACATCTCGGCGGCGGCTGACAATAACCTATATGCGGATGAGGTGATCTTTTCCCGCAACACGCGCTACCAGCGAATCGTTTTGACGAAATGGAAAGACGACATCCGGCTCTTTCTCAGTTCTCATCTCCAGTTCAGCTCGCGCGATGAGTATCGTTATCACGAAGCGCTGGTCCATCCAGGACTGGCGGCGGTTCGGGCGGCGCGGCGCGTGCTGGTGCTCGGTGGCGGCGACGGCCTGGCGGTCAGGGAAATCTTGAAGTATCCGAATGTGGAACAGATCACGCTGGTGGATCTGGACCCGGAGATGACAAAGCTGTTCCGCACCAATCCCATGCTGGTGCTGCTGAACAAAAATTCACTCAATTCGCCGAAGCTGCGCGTCATCAATGAAGATGCGTTTCCGTGGCTCGACACCAACCGCGATATGTTCGATTTTGTCGTGGTCGATTTTCCCGATCCTACGAATTATTCGTTAGGGAAGCTCTACACGACGGCGTTCTACCGGCTGCTGGCGAAGCACGTTTCGGCACAAGGCGCGATTGTGGTGCAGAGCACATCGCCGCTGTTTGCACGTCAATCCTATTGGTGCATTGCGTCCACGCTGAAACAGGCGGGGATGCATACGTTTCCGTATCACGTGTACGTTCCGTCGTTTGGCGAGTGGGGGTTCGTTCTGGCGAGCACTCACGATTACGAACTACCGATGCAGTTGCCGGACGGAATGAAGTTTCTCACTTTGGAGATCCTACCCGAAATGTTCCGCTTCCCGAATGACATGAGGCCGATGGAGGTGGAACCGAACCGGTTGAACGATCAGGTTCTGGTCAGGCTATACGAGCGCGAATGGAGAGACATCGTACACTGATGCCGACGCGCCGCCAGTTCCTAAGCGCCGCCCTGATTGGCTTGACGCTCAAGGGCGAGCGGCGAATTGCAGGCGGCTTCGTCAATGAGTCTCAACTCTCCGGGCACAAGTTGCGGGATCGCGTGCCGTTTCCCGCGCCGAAGCGAACGGTCAAGATCCCGGTGGTGATTGTGGGCGGGGGAATGGCTGGGCTCTCCGCTGCATGGCGGCTGGATAAGAAGGGGTTCCACGACTTCGTTCTGCTTGAGATGGACTCGCAGGCAGGTGGAAATTCCCGCTGCGGCGAAAACGAAATCAGCGCTTATCCGTGGGCTGCGCACTATATTCCGGTACCCAACAAGGAAGCGGTGTTTGTCCGCGAACTGATGGAAGAGTTCAGCGTGCTCAGGGATGGAAAGTGGGACGAGCGATACCTGTGCTTCTCCCCGCAGGAGCGGTTGTTTCTGCATGGCCGGTGGCAAGAGAATCTGGAACCGGAGATTGCCGCGACGGCGAAGGATCGGGAACAGTTCCGGCGCTTCGACGCGGCGATGAAAGACTTTCGCGCTTCAGGCCAGTTCACCGTCCCAATGGAAGTGGGCGTGAAGGAATCCGCGCTCGATCACCTGTCCATCCGGGACTGGATGACGCAGCAGCGTTTCGACTCACCGTATTTGCAGTGGTACATCGACTACTCATGCCGCGACGACTATGGAGCGCACGCGCGGGACACTTCTGCTTGGGCGGGGATCCATTACTTTGCCTCGCGCGAGCACGACGAAAAAGGTCCGCTCACGTGGCCCGAAGGCAACGGGTGGATTCTGAAGAAGCTGCTGGCAAAGCTGAACCGGTACGTCAAAACCGGAGCGATGGCGCATCGTATCCGCGAAGAGCGCTCGACGGTGCGGGTGCTCGCCGGTGACACGGAATACATCGCCGGTAAAGTGATTTTCGCCGCTCCTACGTTCTTAGCGCGCTACGTGTTAGAGAACGCGCCGCAGGTTCCGTTTGAGTATTCGCCATGGCTCACCGCGAACCTCACGCTGGACCGGTTGCCTCAGGAGAAAGGGGTCGAACTGGCATGGGACAACGTGATTTATGATTCGCCTTCATTGGGATATGTGAACGCAACGCATATGAGCCTTCGCTCTCACATGGAGCGGAGTGTCTGGACTTACTATTGGGCGATGGCCACCGGAACGCCGGTGGAGAATCGAAGGTTGCTGCTGTCCAAAGACTGGAACTACTGGAAGGAAGCGATTCTGAACGATCTTTCGCGGGCGCATCCGGAAATTCGCGATTGCGTTTCACGGATCGACATCATGAGGCTTGGCCATGCAATGGCGCGTCCTGGAGTGGGCGCTATTAACTCAGAAGCCCGCCGGCGTCTTGTAAGACCCACCGGCAATATCTGTTTCGCGAACTCCGATCTAAGCGGATTCTCCATTTTTGAAGAAGCCCAATACCGGGGAGTAACCGCCGCGGATTACGTCTTACGGCGAATCTAACGAGCACCTGAAAATTTCAGGCCGATGTACAATGCGGGTACAGTGCAGGTAACCCGAGCCATCCCGCTGTTTCTGTTCTTCCTTCTAGCACTGAGCACATCTGCTAACGCGCAAGGTGTTGACCTTCCGCGCGCCGGTTTAAACCTTTTGACAACTAAATGTCTGAATTGCCATGGCACCCGCGCCAGGATGAGCGGCCTTTCACTGGCTTCGCTCAGCGATGCACAGAAAGGCGGCAAGCGCGGGACGGCAATCGTTCCAGGGAAGCCCGATGAGAGCCTTCTGATTCAGATGGTTTCGGGCGATCCGCCGCGAATGCCGTTGCAGGCGCCCCCACTTTCCGCGCAGGAGGTTGCCACGCTGCGGAATTGGATCGCGGCCGGCGCGGTGTGGCCGGATGCGGACAAACCGGCGGAAACCTGGTGGTCATTGCGGCCTATTTCCAAGCTATCAGTGCCGAGGGAGCAATCCGAATGGGTGCGCACGCCAATTGATGCATTCGTTCTTGCGAAATTGCACGAGAAGGGTTTAACGCCGTCCAAAGACGCGGACCGCAGGACTCTGATTCGCCGCTTGACCTACGATCTGCACGGATTGCCGCCAACCTGGGAAGAGACACAAGCGTTTGTGGCCGATGACTCCAAGGATGCCTATGAAAAGCTGGTGGATCGGCTGCTCGCATCGGCTCGATATGGAGAGCGATGGGGACGCCACTGGCTGGATGTAGTTCATTACGGCGAATCGCACGGTTACGACAAAGACAAGCCTCGCAGGAATGCCTGGCCATATCGCGACTATGTGATCCGGTCCTTCAACGAAGATAAGCCGTACGCCCGGTTTGTGAAAGAGCAACTTGCCGGCGATGTGATCTATCCGGACGATCCACAAGGCATTGTGGCTACGGGATTCATTGCAGCCGGGCCTTGGGATTTCGTCGGCCAGACCGAATTGCGCGAAGGCACCGTGGACAAAAAGATCACGCGGGTGCTGGACCGTGACGACATGGTGATGTCCACAATGTCGTCGTTCGTCAGCATGACAGCGCATTGCGCGCGTTGCCACAATCATAAGTTCGATCCAATTTTGCAGGAGGACTATTACAGCCTGCAAGCGGTGTTCGCCGGCATTGATCGCGGGGACCGGCCGTTCGATCAAGATCCCGCAACGAACCGCGCTCGGCAGGAAATTCTGGTCCGCCAGCGGGCGATCCAGCGCGAACTCAATCCGTTGCTGGACATCGCCGCGAAGGTGGCCAGCGCCGATTTGCAGAAATTGGACGAGCGGGTCCATGATCTCCGGCTGAAGATGCCGCGAACCAAAGAGGTCCAGCAGCAGATCGATGACGGCATGAAGGAGCGGAAGGTGTTGGTTCACGATCTTCTCGACGAGCCCGTTCGGACCAAGACCGATACTCTGAATGCGCGGCTCGCCGCTGTGAATCGGGAACTGGATCGGCTGCCGAAACCGCATCAGGTCTACGCGGCATCCACCATTCCGGAAGTTCGTCCCATCGAAGTGCTGCAACGCGGCAGCGTGGAATCGCCTGGGCAATCGGTGGGCGCGGGCGCTCTTTCGTGCGTACCCGGACTGGCGGCACGCTTTGATGTGCATGAGGAAGGCGCGCGGCGGGCGGCGCTAGCTGAATGGATTACGAGCCCGAAGAACATGCTGGCATGGCGGTCCATTGTGAACCGGGTTTGGCACTATCACTTCGGCGTAGGCATTGTGGATTCACCCAACGATTTTGGCCGTATGGGATCTCAGCCGACGCATCCTGAATTGCTCGATTGGCTGGCATCCTGGTTTCAGGAGAACGGCGGTTCTATTAAGAAGCTGCACAAGCTGATTGTGATGAGCTCGGCGTACCGGCAGTCGTCCGGTCAAAATGCCGCGAACGCGAAGGTCGATTCCGAAAACCGGTTTTTGTGGCGGATGAATCGTGCGCGCCTGGATGCCGAGTCGGTGCATGATGCGGCGCTGGCAGTCAGCGGGCGATTGGACTTGAAAATGGGCGGACCATCCGTTGAGCAGTTCTTTTTCAAAGACGACCACTCCCCGGTTTACGACTACACCCGGTTCGATGTGGACAGTCCGGAAGGCCGGCGGCGCGGCGTATACCGCTTCCTTGTAAGGAGCGTTCCGGATCCATTTATGGAGCGGCTGGATTGCCCGGACTCCTCTCTGGTGACCGCGAAACGCAACGTAACCATCACCGCGATACAGGCGCTTGCGCTGCTGAACAATCCATTCATGCTGAAGCAGGCTGAACATTTCAGTGATCGCGTGCTTGCGCTGTCGACCGATCCGGCGCAACAGATTCAATGGGCCTACCGGCTGGCGCTGGATCGGGAGCCGGCAGCCGATGAGCGTACGAAACTTTCCAGGTACGCGCGGGAATACGGTCTGGTGAATGCGTGCCGGCTGATTTTGAACGGCAACGAATTTCTGTTCGTCGATTGATATGGGAAACAGGCGTGAATTTCTGGCGAGACTCGGAGGCGGCTTCGGCGGCATGGCGCTGGCTCAACTGCTGGCGGAAACGCCGGTCGGCATTCATCATCCAGCGAAAGCCAAGCGAGTGGTACAACTCTTCATGTCTGGCGCCGCAAGCCAGTGCGACACCTTCGACTATAAGCCCCTTTTGCTTGCCAGGAACGGTGAAAAGTTCGATCCCGGCGGCAAGGTGGAACTGTTCCAGAGCAGCCCTGGCGCGGTGATGAAGAGCCCGTGGGAATGGAAACAACACGGCAATTCCGGCAAGTGGATCAGCGGACTGGTTCCACACCTGGCCTCTTGCGCGGACGACATGACGTTCATTCATTCCATGGTTGCGAAATCCAACGTACACGGTCCCGCGACCTTCATGCAGAACACCGGATTCGTTCTGCCTGGCTTCCCGAGCATGGGTTCGTGGATCTCTTACGGACTCGGCAGTATGAACGACAACCTACCTACTTTCGTCATCCTGCCGGACTCGCGCGGGTTTGCTCCCGGTGGTCCGGGCAATTGGAGCGCTGGGTTTCTTCCCGCCGCGCACCAGGGCACGTTGATCCGTGCGAGCAGTGCGAATCCGATTTACGACCTGTTCCCGCCCAAGTCGGCGTCGTTCATCACGGCGAAGAGCGAGCAGGCGGGACTCGACCTTTTGAAGGATCTTAATCGGGAACATCTTTCCACGCGCGACGGCGATTCCAGGCTGGAGGCGCGCATCGCTTCCTATGAGATGGCGGCCAAATTGCAACTCAGCGCGCCAGAGGTGATGGACATCTCAAAAGAGTCTGAGGCGACGCGGAAGCTGTACGGCATCGATGAAAAAGTGACGGAAGACTTCGGACGGAATTGTTTAGTGGCCCGCCGCATGTTGGAGCGCGGGGTCCGGTTCGTGCAAGTGTGGAGCGGCGCTGACAACGGATTTCCAAGGCGCAATTGGGATAGCCACGAAGATCTGGCGAAGGATCACGGTGATATGGCGGCCGGCATGGATCGGCCTGCGGCAGCCCTGATCAAAGATCTGAAGTCGCGCGGGATGCTAGAGGACACCATCGTTTACTGGACCACCGAGTTCGGGCGCATGCCGTGCAGCCAGGGCAGCAAAGGCCGCGACCACAATCCGTTTGCCTTCACAACCTGGCTGGCAGGCGGAGGATTCAAAGGCGGAGTCAGTTACGGTTCCAGCGATGAATGGTCCTATAAAGCAGTGGAGCACCCGGCGTACTGCTACGATGTCCACGCCACGGTGTTGTATCAGTTAGGCATCGATCACCAGCGGCTCACCTTTCGTCACAATGGAATCGACCGCCGCTTGACTGACGTGCATGGCAATGTGATTCGCGAGCTGATCTAAGCTCGAACGCCGAATCAGGCCGGACCTGCCCGGGCCGAATCCAATGGACAAGCCGATCCTCATCTACGATGGTCACTGCGGCTTCTGCAAGGTCTGGCTACAATACTGGCAACGGTTAACAGGGGATCGTATCGCGTATGCCGCCTCGCAGGATGTGGCGGAATCGTTCCCGCAAATTCCTCGCGAGGACTTCGCGAACTCCGTCCAGCTTGTATTTCCCGATGGCGAGCGCTTCAGTGGCGCTGAAGCGGTATACAGAACCCTGCAAATCGCAGGTTCTCCATGGACGCTGTGGGCGTACCAACACGTGCCTGGGTTCGCGGTCGTTTCTGAACTCGGGTACCGGACCATCGCGCGGCACCGGTCGTTCTTCTATGAAGTGACCAAGCTGCTCTTCGGAACAGACATACGGCCGGCGGAGTTCGGCCGTGTGGAATGGCTGTTTCTGAAAGCGCTGGGCATCATCTACCTGATCGCGTTCGTTTCGTTCGGCATACAGGCGCCCGGCCTCATTGGAAACAACGGAATATTGCCTGCCACAGCTTTTCTACAACGCGTGGCCGAGGTGGCTGGCTCCGCTGGGTATCGCATGATGCCGACCATCTTCTGGCTTGGCGCAAGCGACCGCGCCCTGCAGTGGGCGTGCATCGCGGGAGCGATCTTTGCGGTGCTGATCCTGCTTGGCCTTGCACAACGGGCGGCACTGGTTGGCGCGTGGTTGCTGTATCTGTCGCTCATGTCCGTGGGCCAGGACTTTCTATCATTCCAGTGGGACTTGCTGCTGCTGGAGACCGGCTTCCTGGCCATCTTTCTTGGCTTCTCGCGCGTTTTCGTTTGGCTGTTTCGATGGCTGCTGTTCCGCCTGATGTTCTTCTCGGGAGTGGTGAAGCTGCTGAGCGGAGACCGCACCTGGCGGGGCCTGTCGGCGCTGGATTATCATTACCAGACACAGCCGCTACCCACGCCCATCGCCTGGTACATGCAACAGTTGCCGGGCTGGTTCCAGCGCTTCTCCGTCGGCGTGGTCTTTGCTATTGAGATCTTCATTCCGTTCCTTATATTCGCGCCCCGGCGCGCCAGGCGATTCGCCGCGTACTGTCTGGTGTTGTTGCAGGTCCTGATTCTGCTCACAGGAAATTACGCCTTCTTCAACCTGCTTGCGTTAGCGCTCTGCCTGTTTCTGCTGGACGATCACGGCCTCCGTTGGCCTGAGCTGGTCAGGCGGGCGCCCCGGCTGAGCCATCGCGTGCGGATGCCGTTAACCGTTGCGGTGCTCGTTCTCATCGCCTTCCTCAGTCTCGGTCAGGCAGTGGGACAGTTCATCCAGTTGCCGCCCGGCATTGGACATTCCATCGGACTCGCCGCGCCGTTTGGAATCGTAAACAGCTATGGACTATTTGCGGTGATGACCACCACACGGCTGGAGATCGTGGTGGAGGGGTCGAACGATGGACAGCACTGGCAGGAGTACGAATTCCGGTACAAGCCTGGCGATTTGAAGCACGCTCCGCGGTGGGTCGCTCCGTATCAGCCGAGGCTCGATTGGCAAATGTGGTTCGCGGCGCTTGGCTCCTATCGCGATAATCCATGGTTCGTGAATTTCCTTGCCCGGTTGCTGCAGGGGTCTCCGGAAGTGCTGAAGCTGCTGGAGCGGAGTCCTTTTGGCGAACGGCCGCCGCGCTATGTTCGCGCACTGATATACGAATACCGCTTCACTGATCTCAAGACCAGGCGTGAAACCGGGTCATGCTGGAACAGGAAACTGCTGGGCGCCTATGTTCCCGCAATTTCGTTGAACCAGCTCTCAAGTGCTGCCATCCTTAAATAGCGTGATGACGTCTAGCCCAATCGGCTTTTTCTTCTTGGCTCTGAGCCATGTTCCGGAGCCCGCGCAGGTCCCTCTTGCCATGCTGATTATCTTCGGCTGCGCCAAAATACTGGCCGAAGTGTTTGAGGCCGTGGGGCAGCCCGGCATCGTCGGCGAGATTCTGGCGGGCGTGCTGGTCGGCCCCAGTGTGTTGAATTGGGTGCGGCCGAACGATCTGCTGAAGTCGCTGTCTGAGCTTGGGGTGATGTTCCTGCTTTTTCGCGTCGGCCTGGAAGTGAAGGCATCGGATCTCACGAAGGTGGGCGGTACGGCGCTGGCCGTGGCGTCGCTGGGCGTGGCGGTGCCGCTAGCGATGGGATGGTTCATCTTGCGTGCCTGGGGAGCGCCGCAGATTGAAGCTCTATTTGTTGGCGCGGCGATGGTGGCCACCAGCGTCGGAATCACGGCCCAGGTGCTGACGTCGAAAGGATTACTCTGGCACAGAACGAGTCAGATCATCATTGCTGCCGCGGTGATTGACGACGTGCTTGGGTTACTGGTGCTCGCGGTGGTGAGCAGCATGGCAAAAGGATCGGTGAATTACGTTGAGGTTGCTTTGACCGCCGCCGTTGCCATTGCGTTTGTCCTGCTGGTGGGCCGCTATGGCACACGCACCATGCAGAGTATTGTGCCGAAGGTGGAATCCACCTTGCGCTCCGGCGAGGTGCAATTCAACTTCGCATTGATCGTTTTATTCGCGCTGAGCGTGGTCGCGGTGTATTCGGGAGTGGCGGCGATCATCGGTGCATTTTTAGCGGGCATGGCGATGGCGGAGACCGTAAGTCCCCGCGTGCGTGACCTTGCTCACGGCATCACGGAACTGCTGGTTCCATTCTTCCTGGCTGGGATTGGGCTTCAAATGGATCTGGCCACGCTGGGAAGCTCATCCACGTTGTGGCTGACCCTGGTTATCCTTGCGGCGGCGTTGGTGTCAAAGCTGATTGGCTGTGGCCTGGGCGCATACGGGTTGGGGAAGAGGGACATGCTGCGCATCGGAATCGGAATGGTGCCACGGGGTGAGGTGGGCATGGTGGTCGCGCAACTCGGGCTCAGCCTGGGCGTGATTGCGAAACCGATTTATAGCGTGGTGGTCTGCATGGCGGTGTTTAGCACCATTGTGGCTCCTCCGTTGTTGAAGCTCGCCTATCGCGGTGTGAAACAGGAAGCCGGAGTGGAGGAGTTCCGGCTTGGCTAAAACATTCGTAAATATTTCTTCGCCGTCTGTTAAACATCCCAGTATCTTCTTCCGTCTTCATTAGCGGAGCGAGTACGATTTCTTAATCCTCATGTGGCCGCAAAAAAAAAGCGAACCGTTGGGTAGAGGTTTTCGTCACTTGCACCAGATGATGCAAAAATAACCTGCATCACTCTAGACCTTTCTCGCGCTGCGCGGGTGATTCTCCCTCCTGAGGCGATCCCGCGCGGTACGGAAGGGACCCAATCGGGGAGGCTCCCAATGCAAAGCCCAAGCTGTGCGTGGTTCGTTCTATTGTTTCTCTGGAGCACGATGTCTTTCGCGGCGCCGGAGGACCAGTCCTGGCAAAGCCTGGTTGCGAACGGCGAGAAAGCCGTTCAGCAAAGGAAATTTGATGAGGCACTGCGGTTCTTCACCCAATCCGTGGAAGCCGCCGGGCAAGTGACGGAACACCTGGCCCTCAGCGCGCACGATATTGGGTTCACTTATCACACCACCGGCGATTTCAAGCGCGCCGAAGCCTTGTACCGCCGCGCTCTCGGGTACTGGGAGGAATCCGGCAAGCCGAGCGATCGTTTTGCGCTGGCAATGGTGAATTTAGGCGATTTGTTGATGGACCAGCACCGCTATCGGGAAGGTCGGCAACAAATGGAGCGAGCCGCCGGCATGTTCCAAGAGATGTATGGCGCACGCGATCCTCGTGTTGCGGTCGCCTTGAGCAAGCTCGGGCTGTCCTGCGATGCAATCGGCCAGACGAGCCGCGCTGAGTCTCTACTGCGCGATGCGGTGGAGATCCATCGCAACGCGTCTACCACGGAAAAACTTGAGCTCGCCGGAAGCCTGGATAATCTCGCGAAGTTTTACACCGCGCATGGGCGGTACAAGGAAGCCGAACCGCTCTTTCAGCAATCGCTTGAAATGGTAGGACGCATCGTCGGCGAGCACGATTTGGGATATGCGGTCAGCCTTCAGAATCTGGCCACCATGCACCGCATGGCGGGCAACGGCGCGCGTGCGCAGCCATTGCTGCGAAAGGCCGCCGTGATTGATGAAGCCGTGCTTGGGTCCAGGCATCCGCTGGTCATCATGATTCTAAGTGAGCAGGGATTGGTTGCACTTAGGGAGAAAGACTACACCGCCGCGGCGTCCTATCTTCAGAAAGTGTACGATCTCTCCCGTGAGGTGTACGGACCGGATCACCTGAAAACTATCTTTGCCGAAAGCAATCTGGCGTTGAGCTTTACGCGGACCGGCAAGCTCGAACTGGCCAGGAAGATGCTGAACCACGTGCTGGAGACGGAAAGGAACTCGCCCGATGTGTCGCCACACGAATTCGCGCGAAGTCTGACGAAT
>JBBPYD010000017.1:0-22309 GCA_038200305.1 Bryobacterales bacterium | reverse complement strand
TTGCGGGTTGACCTGACCCTCCGGAGTGGTGAAAAGAGCAGAATACAGCCCCGGCGGCGTGGGTTCTTTTGTACAATTTCGCTTTCGCGGGGGCGCCGGGAAGGTGTCCGGAAATGAGATTGGGTTCGTTTTGTAAAATCTGGTTTGCGGGTTGACCTGACCCTCCGGAATGGTGAGAAGAGCAGAATACAGCCCCCGGCGACTTGGGTTCGTTTGTGCAATTTCGATTTCGCGCGGCGCCGGGAAGGTGTCCGGAAATGGGATTGGGTTCGTTTTGTAAAATCTGGTTTGCGGGTTGGGTTGGGCTGCCGACATGGTAACGAGAGCAGGACGCAGCACGGGCTTAAGATCTTTTGCGTGGTTCCGCTTCCTGGTTCCAACTTCGTCCACACATGAGAAACGTGGAGCGTGGGGGATGGCTATCGTCGCCACCTCCGGCGGCTTGGGGCCTTTTGTGCAATTTCGTTTCTCGCGGTGCCGCTCAGGTGTCCGGAAATGGGATTGGGTTCGTTTTGGAAAGTCTGGTTTGCGGGTTGGTTTGACCCGCCGGCGGGGTGAGGAGGGCAGGACACACCACGGGCTTGGGATTTTTTTCGCTGTTCCGCTCGACCCCGGTACTATGACTTTCATTCCGCTCCTTCCTTGGTTCCAGATTAGTGGGCAGAGCGGAAGATGGTGTTCGCAAACTGGTTCGTAGAAGAAGCGAAACCTATAGCTATGAGTGATTTAGATATGTTGAAATTTATGTATATTAGTGGTGATCGACGCGTGGCTTGATTTCACGCACACGCAATTCGTGAATGAGCCGCATTAATCTTTCAACCACCGCTTCCACGAACTGGCGCCCCTTTTCCACGGTTGCCTTCGTTGGGTCCCCGGACGTCCCGGTCTTTGAATAGCGGCTAAAGAATTCCTGGAAGAACACAGGGGACGGCGATTGCAGGTCCCAGTAGAAATATTCCGACCGCTGCACTGGAATGTCGCGGGCGGCTTTGTCCATCTGAACCAGATGTCCGCAGAGGTAGAGCAGTACGGACGTTTCCAGTTCGCAGCCGTGCGCCATTCCTCCCGGATATTCCGATTCCCGCAGTTCCTTGAAGAGATCTTTCGGTACCAGATTCCACCAGGGGATCATGGCGCAAATCGCGTTGCTGTGGTTGGTGATGTTCCGCGCAGCGATATCCAAAAACGGCACGTTGCTCCCGTGACCGTTGACCAGCAGGATCTTGCGAAACCCGTGATGCGCCAAGCTCTTTCCGATATCACTAACGTAGTTTACGAAGGTCTCTCCCTGCACGGCGATGGTGCCGGGGAAGTCCATGTGATGCTCATTAAACGCGTAAAAGACAGAAGGCAGCAATACCGCTTCTTCCGGCATTCCCGCTACCGCGCGCCGCGACATTTCGGTGGCCGTGATCACATCGGTGGCCAGCGGCAAGTGCGGCCCATGTTGCTCAATGGTTCCCACCGGAAGGACGGCTACACGGTTCTGTGCGACGGCTTCGCGAATCTCAGGCCAGGTGAACTCTTCGTAACGGTATCTGTTTGTCATTGTTTTCTGCCGATTGTTAAACCCGGAAACGTGCAATCGCCTCTTCGTCCAGATCGATGCCAAGACCCGGCTCTTGCGGGATCTCTAGATAGCCGTCGCGCGCACGGAGCTTTTGGCGCGTGATCGATTCCCGGAGGTTCGTTTCTTCTTCCGCGACAAACTCGCAGATGAGCGCGTTCGGGATCGAGTTGAGCCAATGCAGCGCCGCAGTTACATTGATGTAGGTTGTGAACCCGTGATTCGCGACCGGCAGGCCTCGATCCCAGGCGAGCGAGGCGATGTTCATCGCTTCCGTAAAGCCTCCGCAGCGCGTGAGGTCCACCTGAACAACATCCACACGCCCCCGGTCCATCAGATCGAGAAACGACTGGCGGTTGCTCTCTTCCTCTCCGGCTGCGATTCGGACCGGCGTCGATTCGGCGAGGCGGCGATATCCTTCATAATCATCCGGGCGCAACGGTTCTTCCAGCCAGAAGATGTCATGCTCTGCAAAGGCGTTGGCGCGCTGGAGCGCTGTTTTGGAATCCCACACAAGTCCGGCGTCAATTAGCAGATCCGGGCCGGCTCCCAAACCTTTTCGTGCTTCTCGAACCAGCGCGACATCCGTTTTGGCATCCTGCCCCATGGGATCCCAACCAAATTTCACAGCGGTGAAACCCCTGTCGGCATAACGCCGGGCCAGCTCGCCGGTTTCGTGCGGCGTGCGTCCGAAGAGGGAACTCGCATAACACCGGATCTTCTGGTGAAAGCCGCCGCCCAGCAATTTCCAGACGGGCAGCCCGAGCGCCTTCCCTTTGATGTCCCACAGGGCCATGTCAATGCCGCTCATCGCGTGGACACCAACGCCGCGGCGTCCACCGTAGATGTTGCCGCGATACATCTTGTGCCATATCTTCCCGGTTTCGAACGGGTCTTCGCCAAGCACCAGGTTTGCCAGGCCGGACGCCGTTGTATGTGAGAACGGACCATCAATCATGCCCTTGGCCGCGAGCGGGTTTGAGTCCACTTCCCCGATACCTGTGACGCCGGCATCCGTCTCTATCTTGATAATGAGAGCGTCCTGACCGCTATCGCACTGGAACTTCACTTCGGGCTGGCGCAGATAGATAGTTTCGACGCGTGTGATCTTCATGGGAAAAGACCACCATTATAGAATGGCGGGCTCGGCGCTCAGTATCCTGGATCTTCCGGCAGCGCCGCCGGCCTTTCGAAAACATCCTTGCCCAGGAATAGTATTTTTAGAGCAGTGCCGTTGGCGTCTGGAATCTCATTTCCGTCCGTGTTCAAGTAACCCGCCATTTGACCTTGCGTAGCTAAGGCAACTGCCAAGCCGGCGGGAGATGAAATGTTCACCAGAAAGGTGTGAGGGTTATCGGCGAGTCCGACAGATACGGACTTCGCAATATCGTGCCGGTAAAGCACGGTTGCATCCTGCCCGCCGGCTTGCCGGATCAGATTCGAACTTGCCGGATTTGGAACCGTGCGATCTCCGCGCGCGATCTGAAAAAGGGTGCGCTTTGGCGGAACGGCTGGAAGCGGCGAAAGCTTCAGGTGGGGCGCATACGGGATTGGACCGCCAACGGCTTGCAGCCACTCCAGTTGTTCAAAGTAAGTTTCGATGGCGATCGCGCCTGGAACGTTGTTCACCTTGACGGGCTGATCGCGAAAGACAATATCGGCGTTGAAATCCGAGCCTGCATTCAGGAGAGAAGGCACGTGCAGCGCGAGGATGGTGCGTGCCAGCGGGTGAAGCTGTTGGCTGGAAGCCGCAATATCGATCACCGATCCCCCGCTAACGTTCAAGACAGCCGCGCGTACTTCGGGCTCCACCGCGGTAAAAATGGTTCCATAGATTGCGCCGAGCGATTGGCCTGCGTAGTAGATCCTGTTCGGATCCAGATCGACAGTGCCGTCGCCATCGGCGTCCAGTCCTGAGCGGATCAGGTGAACCATCTGCATAAGATCGATGGACGTCTGACGCAGACAGTCCCGCAGCGCAATACCGGATTGCAGCAGGCAGCCTTCGCTGGCGCCGATGAGGCCATCATTGTTCAAGTCAACGCCGCGCCCAGGCGCCGGAATCGCCGTATTCTGACCAATGGCATTGGTTAGAACAAGATTGGTTTGCGGGCCGTAGCCGTGGCCGACTGCATTCATTGCGATCGTCGCGAAACCCTGACGGGCGAAGGTTCCGGCAACCAGCGTTGGGGCGCCGAAGCTGGAATCGCCCAATCCGTGACCGAAGATAATTACGGGGAATCCCGCCGCCGGCTTATTTCCTCCGGGCAGAAACGCGTGAAAGGCGATCTCGTCCGTGGAGGCTGGAACCGGAACTTCAGATCCCGTCGGCTGTGTTGCAATCGTGTGTTGCGCGCTCAGAAAGCTTGGAGACTGAAAAGACGCGAAAGCTACGCGGCCTGCGCCCGCGGCGATCACACTTGGAAGGGGAATTGTGAAGTCTTCGAGCTTCACCGGATTCACGCCGGTCTGCCGCTTCAAAGTGGCTGCGACGTAACTGCCAAGATCGATGGTGGTGTTCCGTTTCACGGCCGGGGGCGTATTCTGCACTACGCGGCGCGCCTTTTCAAGCCACGTTGTCGCACTTAAGGTTGTGAAGATCGAACCGGAAACCGGCTTGCGAGAGCCAAGCGTATTCGAGATGGAGCTTAATGCCTGCGAAAGCTGGCGGCAGTAATCGTTCTGCGGCGATTGAGTACAACTAGTGAAATCCGGGCCGGCGGTGACCGGATTGCCCAGCAGGTCGCGTACTGCATCCGTAACGACAAGCGCATAGCGCCGATGCTGATCGAACGCCTCGTCCGGTTTTGCATATACGGTGTTCGTCGCCGGATCGTAGATCACCCGATTGATCCGTGTTACGTGTCCGTTGGCCTGCAGTCCCTTTTCCTCATTGGTCAGGTTGTCCAGCCAGACGAACACAATTCCGTCGCGCAGGGTATCCGTATTGACGGGGCCGGAAAAGCGAACTTGAATCCCCGGCTGGACGTGGAAGCCATCAAGCTGGTTCAGCAACTGGAAGGTCTCGCAATCCGTGGGCCGCGCGGTGCAGTCCGGCAATGGCAGATTCACCCGAATGCCCGTCTTCTGCAACGGATCGGGCACCGTGAATGCGTTGGATGGAAACGGGCCGGCGTCCAGCGACGAGATATCAAACCGCGCCGTGATTGCCGCGGCAGTCCCTCCGATCTGGATTGCAACTGTATTCGACAATTTTCCATCTACAGTGATCTGCAAAGGTACAACCCCTACGCTCGCGAGGCTCGACGGAAGCCGCAGATTGATCTGATCGAGCCCAGGGTACTGATTCTGCGGACCGGCGTAAATGACTTCGACATTTGTGCCATTGATTGTGGCGGTCACGGACGCGAGTGTGCCGCGGTTGCGGACTCCGGTTCCGAACAGTTCAAGATAGAGCTGTCTGGGCGCGGGTGGAAGTGCAATGGGAACCGGGGAGCAGTTCCCATTAGTGCACTGATAAACAAGCTGAGTGCTCTGTGTTCCATCCGCAGCGATGGATAACGCAATTGCAGCCGCGATGCCGGACCCGGTGCTGTTTGCGGTGAACAAACCAGGCGCGACATCCGCGATTTCGATGATGCCTCTAGCCACTGGGCCGTTTGTGGTGCTCACCATCACAGAGGCGGTTCCGGTGTTCGACGCCGCCGGGATCACGTAATTAATCTGGCCGGGAGATACGAAATACAGCGGCGCCGAAACCTGCTTCAGCTTGCTATCGGTAATCAGAACGGTAGCGCCGCCGAGTGTCGTTGGAAGCGAGGCGCTGGGAGGTGCAGCCGTGGCGGACGCTAGGTTTTGGCCGAAACCACTGGCTATGGAATCTCTTGCAAGAGTTTGACCGGAGTTAGCCGCCGCAGCCGAAATACTGGTGAATGCTGGAAGACTGGTCTGTCCGGAGACTCTATTGCCGAAAAAGAGGAGAATGAAGCAGAACGGCGCGAGCTTTCGAGTATACTGAGCCACCAAAGTGCAGGATAGCGTGAGCCGGGCAGTCCTTCCTAACTTGCGTAACGGTAAGGGGCCATTCTAATTTGCCGCGGAAGGGCGAAGCTGCTTGTCCGCAAAGTCCAGGTAACGATCCCAATCGTAGGCCGTAACCTCATGTTTGCCTTCCCGAATGTGATATCCGATTGTGTTCATGATTGGCTGATGAACCGCGGGCATCGCATTGGCGCCCAAACCTTTTTTCCCAAACAGAGCGTAAACCGGATCGGCGTTGCGGGCGCCCAGGAACTCGCCGCGCGGGTCAGACCACACATCCTCCTGCGCGCTGCTTACGTAGATGGGGCGTGGGGCGATCAGAGCGATCAGCATATGCGAATCGAACGGCAGCGCCGCTTCCTTGCCGTTGAATTTCTTATAATTTCCGGCGAACCAATGCGGAAACGATGTATTAATTCGTTCCACTGTTTCGCCGAAGTTCCTTTTGCTGAGCGCGGCCCCGCCTTCGCCGGACTGGATCGCGATCACCATCGCGAAGCGCGGATCATGCGCTCCGGCCCAAAGCGCGGTCTTGCCGATACGCGAATGCCCTACCACGGCGACCCGGCTTGCGTCCACGTCTTTATCCGTTGCCAGATAGTCCATCGCGCGGCTCAAGCCCCAGGCCCACGCGGCTACCGCGCCCCATTCGCCGTCTTCCGGCTTCGTCTGACCGGGCTTGTAAAATAACGGATGCACTCCATCTTGAAATCTGTCCGCATGGTCAGGCGTGATGTCGCCGTAATAGATGGTGGCCAAACCGTAACCGCGTTCGAGGATCTTCTCGACCTGCCACCGGCTCGCGGCACTCCCGCGATCCTTGGCGCTGGCGTGAATCACACCGTTCACAGGGTCCGTGCGAGTCCATCGTTTGGATAATGTAATGCCGGGATCGGAATGCACGGTGTGATTGCCGCCGAAATTCAATCCGAGGAACACTGGAACGGGTCCCTTCACCCCGGTTGGCACATAGATCAGGATATCCATCGGCAGTGACTTCCCATTTCCGAAGAACGATGCCGTCACCTGCTTGCGGACGGCCTTTCCTCCAAGGGCATGAGCGTCAATGCCGTTCAACTCGAACGTCATTTTCTCCGGCTTGCCGGGACTGCGTCCGTACATATTCGTTTCGAGGAGTTGAAGGATCTCCGGCCGCCGGACGTTATTCCACGTCTCCGCATCGGTGACGCGCTTTCCGCTTATGGTGACGAGCGGATCGGGTAATGAATACGTCCCGGCCTTTGCCTCGTCGTAGTTGAAGCCGGCCGGCTGCGCAATCGCCAAGGCGGAAAGGATAAGAGACGCGAAAACGATCCCAATGTACAGTTTCATCATTGAGATACAGTACACCAGAAATACAGCCCACCGCGTTGCGTTAGCTTTCCCAAGCTCCGAGCAGGCGGCGAACTATGACCAGTTGGCCCAGGTGATACGAATTGTGATCGGCCAGAAGCAAGGACTCGCGAAGGAGCGTCTGTCCGTCGCCGTGTGGAATGCGCGCGTACAAATCGGTTCCCGGACCCGAGATCAATTTCTGAAACGCTTCCGCATCGGACTGGAAGCTACGAACGGAATGGTCCCAAGCGCTGGCATCCGGCGGAGCCTCAGAGGGCGGCCAATACCCTTCCGGCCACTCCGGCGATTGGTGGGCCGCATTCCGGCTGAATTCCAGAATGTCCCACTGGGTGATTCGCAGGTGCTCCAGAAGCTGCCAGGCGGAATGCGGCGCTGCTTCCGGTTTTGTTCCTTGCAGCCCGGCGGGGAAAGCATCCACGGCGGCATCGAAGTTGACGTGTGCGGAACCGCCGCGCAACAGCGCCAAGAGGTGTTGGCGAAGAGAATCGAGCTCAGTCGATTTCATGGCAGTTTCAGTTTGGCACAATTCCGGCAGGTTCTATAAAACGTGCGAGACTCACACTTATGGACAGCAAAGTTCGATGGGGAGTTTTGGGCGTGGCCGGCATTGCGGTCAGAAAGGTGATTCCGGCCATGCAGGCGGGCAAGTGGACGGAAATTACGGCGATTGCTTCGCGGGATCTGAGCCGGGCGCAGGCGGCCGCGAGCTCGCTCGGAATCGCAAAAGCCTATGGCTCTTATGAAGAGCTGATCGCCGATCCGGAAATTGATGCGATTTACAATCCTCTGCCGAATCACCTGCACGTCCCGTGGTCAGTGAAGGCGGCCGAGGCTGGGAAGCACGTGCTTTGCGAGAAGCCGATCGGCATGGACGTGAAGGAGGCTCGCCATTTGATCGCCGTGCGCGATCGAACGGGTGTGAAGATTGGGGAAGCGTTTATGGTTCACAGCCATCCCCAATGGCTGCGGGCACGGGAGATCGTGCGGTCCGGCGAAATCGGAGAACTGCGGGCGATGCTGGGCGCGTTCAGTTACTTCAATCGCGATCCTAACAATATTCGAAATATTCCCGAATTGGGCGGTGGTGGATTGATGGACGTGGGCTGTTATCCGATCACCATGTCGCGGTTCATTTTCGGCGCCGACCCCAAACGCGTGATGGGCGTCATGGAATTGGACCCGGACATGGGCACCGACCGCCTTACGTCCGCGATTCTCGAATTTCCATCGGGCCAGTCCATTTTTACATGCAGCACGCAGCTGGTGCCGTTCCAAACCATCCAAATTCTGGGAACGCGTGGACGCATACAAATCGAGATCCCTTTCAACGCTCCGCCGGACCGGCCAACGCGCCTGTTTATCGATACCGGCGCGGATCTCTTTGGTGGCGGCAGGCGGCAAGAGGAGTTTCCGGTTTGCGATCAGTACACTATTCAAGGCGATCTGTTCTCACGGGCGATCCGCGAAGGAGGCGAGGTTCCGACTCCACTGGAAGATTCCCTGCCCAACATGCAAACGATCGAAGCGGTTGTCCAATCCAACAGAACGGGGAAATGGGAATCGCCTCAGTAAACCGTTTACCATGGCGACAGGGCTATGTCTTCCTCTACAGATCGCTCTCCCAATCCTGCGCGGAAGCGCTTACTCGAATTGCATGGAGTGTTGCTCCGGCTGCACAAGGAATTGCTGGACGCCGAGCGCGTTGCGTATGAGCAGATTCACGGGCGCATTGCTTCGAGCGGCGCGTTTCTGCAACTGGTCATTCACGACGCCTGGTTTGCGTGGCTGCGCGCTATTTCGGAATTGATCGTGCAGATTGATGAAGTCACCGATGCGAAGGAGCCTGTGAAACCGGGCGATGCGAACCGGATTCTGGAACAGACGCGCCGGTTATTGGTCCCTGACGAAGATGGAGAAGGCTTTGCGAAGCGCTATCACGATGTCCTGCAGCGCGACCCCGGCATTGGCATCCATCATGTGGAGACTTTGCGGTTGTTGCACGGCGACGTGGTGGAGTGAGCTTGCCGCTACGAGGCAGCCGTAAGCGCCTGGTCCAGATCCGCTATCAGATCCTCGGCATTCTCAAGGCCAATGGACATCCGGAGCAGGTTGTGCGGCGTTCGGCTTTGCGGTCCTTCAACAGATGCCCGGTGCTCAATGAGGCTGTGGGTCCCGCCCAGGCTGGTTGCGCGGATGAAGAGCTTGACCTCCGCTGCGACGCGCATTGCCTGGCCGCGCCCTCCGCGAACTTGCGTTGAAAGCATCCCACCGAAGGCTGACATCTGACGCGCGGCGATCGCGTGGCCCGGATGGTCCGGAAGACCTGGATAGTGCACTGCCTCGATAGCCGGATGACTTTTCAGGTACACAGCGATTTTGCCCGCATTTTCCGACTGCGCGCGGACACGATATGGGAGAGTATCCACGCCGCGCAAAGTTAACCAGCAGTCAAACGGCGACGGCACGCTTCCTCCATATTTCTGAGCGTTGCGGGCCCGCTCGAACAGGTAGTTATCGAATTTAGAGATCAACGCGCCGCCGATTACGTCGCTGTGCCCGCCCATGTACTTGGTGGTGGAGTGCATCACGATGTCGATGTTGGATTCAAAGGGCCGCTGCAGAACCGGGGTGGCGAACGTGGCGTCGCAAACGGTGATCGCATTCGTCTTCCGTGCAATCTCCGCGATAGCGGAAAGGTCTGTAATCTTAAGCAAAGGATTGGACGGAGTCTCCACCCAGATCAGACGCGTGGCGGGCCGCAACGCCGCACGCAGCCCGCCGGGATCGGTCATGTCGATATATGTGGCCTCAAGGCCCGACTTCGCGAACACGCCGCCGATTACTTTCCGCAAACCCCAATAGACGTCGTCCGGCGCGAGGATATGGTCGCCCGGTTCCAGTCCCTGGACGATCGCGGTCACTGCCGCAAGACCGGAGGAAAAGGCGAGCGCCTCTTTGCCGCCTTCGAGGGACGCAAGGCATTGCTCCAGAGCGCGGCGGTTGGGGTTGTCTTCCCGGGAGTAGCTGAACCCGCGTGGATATTCGCCTTCAGCGCTCCGTTCAAATGTGCTCGAAAGATAGATGGGGGAAGTCACAGC
Source organism: Bryobacterales bacterium (assembly GCA_038200305.1). Lineage (GTDB taxonomy): Bacteria > Acidobacteriota > Terriglobia > Bryobacterales > Bryobacteraceae > JANXXV01. The sequence goes on along the minus strand of JBBPYD010000017.1, from coordinate 12,283 downwards.
GCCAGTAGCGGGATCGACGTGACGGCCGGCATGCACTGCACGGGTTTCAATTTTCATACCTGTTTCAGGGAGCAATTGCGATCTCTATGGTGACGGTTGCGGTTACATCCACGGCGCCTGGTTCCACGGGCGTGGGAGCGCTTGCGGTTGTGGCAGCCATCCTACTCACAGGCTGGATGGAGACCGCTGAGTCTTCCTGGCCGGAAATCACCGCACCGAGCCGGACACCGAGACCCATGGCGATCGCTTCGGCGTGGGTTCGAGCTTGTTGAGCGGCAGCACGCAATGCCTGGGCACGCAAAGGCTGGTCGTCCTTGAGTGAAAAACGCAATCCGTCCACACGATTGGCGCCGGCCTGGATAGCGGCGTCGATTACCTTGCCAGGTAATGAGAGGTCGCCCAGCGTCGCTTCGACAGTATTGCTTGCGGTGAAGCCGGTCAGTGTGGGCGCACTTCCATCGCGGGGATAGTTGTAGTTTGGAGTCAGCGAGTAGTTGATGGTCTTTAGAGCCGCGGCGGCACCCAGTACCTGCCGCAGTTGCGTCAGTACTGCCGTGGTTTTGTCGGCGTTTTGCGCGGCGGCATCCTGGGCGGTTGCCGCTTGGGTCACCACGGCTAAATCCACCTGTGCCTGATCCGGTTTACCGGAAACCTTGCCCTGACCCACGGCGCGAATGAAGGTTCGCGTTGGGGTTTGCGCTGGAACCACGACCGTTGCCACTGATAGCAAGGCTGCAACTGGAATTAATCTGTTCATCGTCCTTCCAAAAAACACTGTTCCTTTATTCTCGCGTACTTTGCCGGCCTAGGGGGGCTAGGGGCTTATTTGGCAATGGTCTGCAATCGAAGATGGGGGGAGCGCTCCTTCCCGAAGGTGGGTAACTCTATGATTGTTCATAGCTAGGGGTTTTAATCAGAGTAGCCGATCATTCACCCTAGAGACCTCGCAAAAGCAGCTTACCTTATGGTCGTTGGCGCTGAAGAGCCTTTATTTTTTACTACTTACAAGTCTCGGCGGAGTGCCTGAATTCTTTTAAGCTAACTAAAGTACTAAAGATCTACGGACGATGGAATCACATAGTTCGAGATCTTTACCCTGTGGAAAGCTATGAAACTTTGTAGAACTAGGACTTGCAAGTACTATCGCGAGGATGGTACTAATGGTTTCTTCAGCGCCAGTTGGAATTTAAGTCCGGCTGAGAGAGCTGCTGCTGAATCGTTCCGATCGGCAGTACTCACCGGACGGTCGCCGCAAATAGTCTTCGCACGGGAGATGGGTATGCAATCGAAGGCCGAGCGCAAACTTTAAGGAAGGAACATCTAGGGATGAAATTAATCGCCAATTCGCTAAATCCAACACATCGGCAGCTAGTTCTGCTGGCGCCTTCAGAAACACGAATACCTCAGACGTTCCGTTACACCGATGTTGACGCAGACCGGCATCGGCAGCTTTTGTCTGGTATGCAGAAGCTACGGGGCGAAGTTTATCTGAAAGACGGCGCCATCGAGAAGCACGATTTAACCGAAGACGGCCGTCATCGATCGGATGCGGATGAGAAGAGTTGGCATCTGCTTGCAATCGACGGCAAGGGCGAGGTGTGTGGATGCGCCCGTTACCGGGAACATGCGAACACGGTCCCGTTCTCGCAGCTTGGGATCGTGCGGTCGGCGCTCGCGCAATGCGATAAGTTGGGCGGGCTGCTCAGGTCGGCGGTTGAAACGGAACTTCAGAAGGCGCAGCGGGAAGGTCTCGCTTATGCCGAATGCGGCGGGTGGGCGCTGGCCGAACACCTCCGCTGCTCCACCGAGGCTGTGCGGACTGCGCTCTCGACCTATGCATTGGCGCAAATGCTCGGCGGGTGCCTGGGTATCAGTACTGTGACCATGCGCCATTGTTCGGCTTCCATTCTGCAGCGCATCGGCGGGCGTTCCCTAGAAGCTGGAGGCAAGGAGTTGCCGCCATACTACGATCCACAATACAAGTGTGAGATGGCTATGCTGCGGTTCGACTCCAGATCCCCCAATCCGAAATACCGCAATTGGATAGAAGACATTGGGCATCAGTTGTTGTCGGTTCCGGTGATCTGCCAAAAACAGATCCGGCGTTGGGATCACATGATTGAGGGTTTGCCGGCGCTATCGAGCCAGTTCGCGATGAACGTAGCCTGACAGTCCATGGGAACAATCGTTTTTCGATGACGTCTTTTGCTGCCCAGAGTGCCTTGGAGGCATGGGCTGACACCCTGGGCCGGGAATTCGTCTTGACTGAGCCGGACACGCTCAGGCAGGCGGAAACAGCAACGTTCGCCACCTCGCAAACGATTCCAGCCCTGTTGCGCCCCGCCACGCGGGAGCAAGTCCAGGAATGCCTGCGTATCGCGAACCGCTTTGAAATTCCGGTCTACCCCGTCAGCAGCGGCAAGAACTGGGGGTACGGATCGCGGGTGCCTGCGGTCGATTCCTGCGTTCTGCTCGATTTAAGCCGGCTAAATCAGATCGTCGATTTCAGCGAAGAATTGGCTTACGTTACGGTGGAGCCAGGCGTCACGCAACGGCAGCTATACGCTTTCCTCCGCGGCCGGAACTCAAGATTGTGGATGGACGCGACCGGATCGAGTCCTGATTGCAGCTTGATTGGCAACACGATGGAGCGTGGTTTTGGCCACACACCGTATGGCGATCACTTTTCCCATGTTTGCGGGCTTGAGGTGGTGTTGCCTACCGGCGAGTGCATTGAAACGGGGTTCAGCCGTTTCAATGGAGCGACTGCCGCGCCTGTTTCGCGCTGGGGCGTAGGGCCAAGCCTGGATGGCCTGTTTTCCCAATCGAATTTGGGCGTCGTCACGCGAATGACGATCTGGTTAATGCCGGCTCCAGAACACTTTAAGGCGTTCTATTTCAAAACTGACGACTGCAACGGACTGGCTGCTATCATCGATGCGCTCCGTCCATTGCGATTAAATGGAACGCTCCGCAGTTCCGTCCACATTGGGAACGATTACAAAGTTCTGTCGGCAATTCGCCAATATCCTTGGGATGAGGCGGGCGGCAAGACCCCACTTCCCAAATCTGTGATGAGCCAGTTGCGCCGCGATCTCAAGTTCGGAAACTGGAACGGTTCCGGTGGACTGTATGGAACGAAAGCTCAGGTAGCGGAAGCCAAACGGCTGCTGCGGATTGCGTTGGCCGGCAAGGTGACCAAACTTACTTTTTTGGACGACCGGCGGATTCGGTTAGCTTCGCGATTCGCCAAACCATTCCGGTTACTGACCGGCTGGGATTTAAGCCGCACGTTGGAGCTGGTGAAGCCGGTTTACGGTTTAATGAAAGGCATTCCGACCGAACACGCACTCCGGAGCTCTTACTGGCGAAAGCGGATGCCGGTCCCGGACGCCATGGACCCGGATCGCGACGGATGTGGTCTGGTCTGGTGTGCTCCCATCGCACCGATTGATGGAAATCACGCCGTGGCCATGAGCCAGACTGCATCCAACGTGTTAGACGCGCACGGATTTGAGCCCATGCTGTCCCTGACATTGATTTCCGAAAGAGCACTGGCCTGCGTAATCACCATCAGCTATGACCGTGCCATTGCAGGCGAGGATGAGCGCGCAATGGCGTGCCACCACGATCTGATGGACCGTTTGACCGAAGCGGGATATTACAGCTACCGGCTCGGTATCCAGTCCATGGGCGAGATGAGGCGCCCAGGGGGCTATAGCACCCTGTTCCAATCACTGAAACAGTCACTTGATCCAGGCAATGTACTGGCGCCGGGCCGGTATCAAGCCGCCGAAATTACGAAGGCTGCAAATACATACGCCGAACCTTAGCCGTTACATCCATCTGGATAAGGTCCGCAACTCCTATAGACTCACGGTTACGCGCTGTAGTATTGATATAGAACAGGTTTACCCGCATCTATTTCAGTGATAGCATTGTTCACAGCAGCGAAATACTAAGGTATTTCGTTTAGCTATCGGAGGTCACCATTGTTTTCGAAATCTCGGAGTCTTTTTGTCACCGCAGCCGCTTGTGCCGGTGCATTAGTAATGAGTTCCAGCTTGTCATACGCTACCCCAATCACCGGGATACTTAATACCACCGGTTCCTTAAGTGTTTCAAGTTCCATGATTGACTTTCTGCCTACAGGCACTGGAGTTGGGACTTTCGGCGTGGACCCTTTCACGCAGAGTGGCTCTTTCACAACAGTCGCAGGCACGGCAGGTACTATTAAAGACCTGAATCTTGCCGTCCAGCCGGTTGGGGTGCCATTCACGCTTACGGATTGGATGGTCTTTGCAGCTAACCCAAATATAACGTTTACCTTGCAGCTGATTCCAGCCGGCGTGTTCACCTCAGCCGGATGCTCCGGACCGGCAATGGCAGGTCAGAATTGTACTCCTGTCGTTCCTGGGGGCTCACCGTTCAATTTGACGAACACGTCTGCTACCAGTTCGGTTGTTTCTTTCAAGACTGACGGTACGGTCACAAATCGAGCTACCAGCGAGGTTAGCAATTTCGATGGTACATTTAGTACTCAATTCACAAACCAGAACCTTCAGCAATTGCTCGCCACAGTAGGTGGAGGTGGTTCGGTACAGGCGACTTACTCGGCGAACTTCATCCTCACTTCGGGCACGACGGGTGTTCCAGAGCCGGCGACGATCACCTTGAGCATCGCGGGAGTGATCTTCATTCTAGCGGGAACGCTGCGGAAACGCAGACGTTTGGAAAGTTAAGCGATTCCGGTGTGCGGACAATAAAACCCCTTCCAGCTTCGCTAAGGTGGAAGGGGTTTTTGTTGTCCAAATTTAGGCGTTCAAACGGTCAGGGTCTCTTCTGAGGCACTGGCTTTTCCTTTTTTACTTTATCCTGCTTCGGTTTCCGCTTCTCTCTTTTTGGTGTATCTGAGTTGCCCATGGATCTATGTTACCAATTTAACGAAGGCTTAAGCGCGTGCCTGCGGTCCCATTGTCACAGCTTCCGCCTGGCGCTGATCGGACTTCGACTCCTGGCGGATTTCCCGTTCCAAGAAATAGTTCAGGGCGGTCCGTAGCGCGGCGATGGCAGCCAACTTTTCAATATCGCTCCAGGAAGGCGTGACGGCGGTGTTCAGGATGTCTGCCGCCAGCTCAAGCTCTAATCCGATGGCAAGCCACCGCCCCAGCGTGAGCCGAACCTCATTCTTCGCGGCTGGGGGAGCACTGCGCCGAACAAACAGCAGCAGTGATTTCACTGTCGCTTCAGCGGCGGCTACACCGATTACGAGAGCGGCTGCGAACTCGACGCCACGCGCGAGATATTCGATGGTGCTCTTGGCCTGAACGAGTAATGCGGATTCCATAGGTTCTATAGGTTAGAGCAAAACAAGCCCGATGGATTTCAGCTACTGAACTCAAGCATGCAATAAGCGCCATTCCAGATCGTTTTCGGCTACACTAACGGTTGTGCCCGGGTGGCGAAATCGGCAGACGCAAAGGACTTAAAATCCTTTTTCCGGCAACGGGAGTGTGGGTTCAAGTCCCACCCCGGGCACCAACCCATCTAAAGAAAACAAACCACTTATAGAATTATTTTCTTCGTGTGCCAGACGTGCGCCGCGGACACGATTCAGTACTTCCGTTATCCGGGCCTGGTGGGATACACTCCATTTGACGTAGTGCTTGCGAATGACGGCGGGGCTGTCACCAAGGATGTTTGCTGCATCCTCGATAGTCCCTCCGTTTACCAGAATTTCGTTACACAAGGTGTGGCGGAATCTATGCGCTATCGCATTCTCAACGCCGGACTTACTGAAGACTGCCTGCAGGGTTCGGCCGACCGTTTTTGTCTGTCCCTCTCGCGAACCCGAGCCGTTCCAGAAAAAGTATTGGCAATCCGACGTGGCACCTTTTGGCAGGGGTAAGACTGCCAAGGCTGCGAGAACTTCGACCTCCGCCGGCGCCCAGACGACTTTTCCGTTCTTTTGCGCGTATAGCAGGATCTCACCACCGCGAACCCGCTCCCGCTCCAGCGTCGCGACGTCAGAGATTCTTAATCCGTGGTATCGCATCAGCAACACCATAGCCCGTGAACGGAGCCGCTCGTAAGATCCTTGTCCAATGCGGTCGGATGCAGAAATAATCTTGGAGAGCTCGTCACGCGAGTATGATTCTCGCGGTCGCGGTTTCGGGTCGCCGGGCATCGTCATGTCCTTTGCCGGATTCTCTTTACACCACTTGCGCTTCATGCAAAAGTCAAAAAATGTGCGGAGGAGCTGGAGTTCTTTCGACCAACTCAGCGGGCTGAGTTTTCGTTCGACCCGGTAGCCGTCAAGATGGACGAGCAAAAACTTGTCGACCGTCGAAACACCGACGCGCTCAGCATATTGATTGAAGTAGGTCCCTATGCGGCGATACTTGCGCGCCGTCGAGCTCTCGATGGTCCGATCGGCCAGGAACACATCGATGGTATCAGCCAACGGCTTGCGCACTTGGCCACCAGATGCCTCCTCTTCTAACTCGGCCGCGCGCCGTACGGCCCGGGCCAGTTGACGGTGTCGAGGCTTTCCCGGACACGCCGCCCCCCCCACGACGCCATCGCAGTGGATGGGACAGGCACATTTCGCGTAGGATCGACCCAGGAGCCTGTGCTCGCAGCTATCCAAATGTCGCCTGTAGATCGTCAGCATCCTATCGTCTTCGTCCCGCGTGCTTCTCATAGATTCTAGTAGCAACGCTCTCCGGAATGCGAATCGTCATCTTTCTTCTCTTACCCCGTCCACCCTCGGAACCGCAACGAAGCACGCCTTCTTCATCTTCGGCCCAACGCTGGATAGTGTCTCCCGAGAATCCCCAGAGCTCTCCGAGCGTTCGCGGTGTGAAATGCCGCTCAAACATCGTTGTTGTCGTATTTCCCATTCTGTCAAACCTTCGTGCGTTGGAATGCAACATCAAGATTCAATGAGCCGCTTTGCAGGGTCTTCCTTCGACATCAACGATCCATTGCTCAATTGTCTCTTCCCGGAATAGCTGCCGTCGGTCGATCTTCACCGCTTTAAGCTCCGGGAGTCCCTTGATCCTTCCGTTCACCAGCTTAGAAAAGTGCGAGGATCGGAGCCTGAGCCGGTTCATGGCCTCTTCTCTGGTTAGCAATGGCATCTCAATCTAAACCTGAAATAATGCTAAACACGAAATCGCCGTGTGAGAGTCGCAAACATTCGCCATGTGTCTCATCAGCAATCAACGTCAATCGATCCATGGCGTTCTTCCTAGTGTCCTTTGAGTCTCATTGTCATCTAGAGCTATGCTTGATGCTAGGAGTTTAGGATTACTTGAGGATTACAGAAACCTCGTTGAATTGGCAACTTGGGGGGCTCACCGACCCCCGAATTCACTACAGGAACTGGCAGGAATCACCCCTTTGGGTTCCGGACAACATCAGGTTGGGACAACAGGGACTGCTTTGGAACATGGGTACGGGGCGCCGTGAGCTATTCCGCCGCGCGATTCACGCTGTTAAACCTCAGAAGAAGATGCTTGACAATTTTGTCGCGTTATCCGGCCCCCAAGCTTCCGAGGCAGACATACTCATGTTTGCGAAACAATGGGGCGTCCTTGGGATTTGTAAGCATTTGAAACCCGCGAGCCATCGAACACTGTGCGACGCCATACGCGTCGGGAAGAATTATTGGGAACCGTGCTTGGCCTGGGTAAGGTGGTCAACTCAGGCGAGGTCGATCTTGAACATCGCTGCTGAATTGAATCAGGGCAGGTTAGGTAAGTCTGAAGATTGGGCTCACCTCGATCCAAGGCAAGACCCACTATTCAACAAGCCCAACGCGGTAACAGCATTCCGTACGGGATTGGATGGAGCACGAGCCTGCCTGACTTTAATTGTAAATGTAGAATGGGTGGAGATGAGCGCCGTACGCTTCTCGATTCACCCCACAGAGCAAGGTTGGACCGTTGGCCTCTTTAACGAAACCGTGTTCGGGCTGTTCGGGGCCCTCGGGGCTTATTTGATGCTGACGATTTCGGGAAGCTTGGGAATAACATACTGCTCCAATTGCGGAGAACTGTATTCGCCCCTACGCGCACCGCGTTCGGACCGATACAACTTCTGCGTCGATTGCGGTAAGAAGGCAAAGAATCGATTGGCTGTGCGGCGATTTCGGGCCAGGGCCTCTTCACTGTTGCCTACGTTGACTTAACGCCGGCTTTGAGACCTCGACCGCGGATCTGAGACTAGGCTGCTCGGGGAAGAATTGCCGGGTGCGATCCCTCCTTAAGAAGGTGCACTACTTCTTCCCACTGGAAATAATATTCATTCCATCCGCAGTACTTTTGGTTGTCCAAAAGGTACCGGATCGTCGCTGGATACCACCTCTTTCCTCGCTTGGTCGGGACACCCTCATTGTTCAACGCGACAGCAATCAACATCAGCGATAGGCCGGCGGCCCGCATTCCAAAGATCCTCAGCACGATGGCGCTCTCAGCGTCCACGACGATCAGGCCGCCTGCCCGATCGCGTGTGTATCCCAACGGCGCCGCGCCACCCGAGAACCCGCCAAGAGCGGCCTTCTCGCGTTTTCCTGCCAAGGTGCGGCGAATGATCACGCGCCTCTCCTCGGCAGCAAAGCCTGCGAGTACCGCAAAGATCATCCCACCGATCGGACTGGCTGTATCAATCGGCTCTGTGACACTCCGCAGTACGATGTCGTACTTCTCTTTGAGGTCATTGACGGTGGTCACGCTGAAGACCAGATCGCGAGCCAGGCGATCAAACTTCCAGACCAGCAAAACGGAAAAAGCCCGCGCTTCGGCCAGTCCCAGGATGCGCCGGAATCCATCCCGATCGGCCGGTCTCTTGGCTCCAGACACGCCGGCATCGGCAATGATCTCGAGCAAATCATAGCCTTGTGATTCTGCAAACGCTTTGATAGCTCTTTGCTGCGATTCAATCCCATGCCCTTTGGTCGCCTGTTCCTCGGTGGAAACCCGAACATAGCCCACGACTTTCTTGCTGACATCTATTGCCTGCTCAAGTCGTTCCACTCGCTTGGCTTGCAGGTTCCGGACCCGATTGCTGCCGGTCGCCGGCAGCGCGTATGAATTCTCTTGAGAATTCATACGGGCTTTCGACCGTGTTGACCCTGCTGGGATCCTGCCGCTGGAGGCACGAGACGCGTTTTGATCATGCGCTCAATGTCCGCTTCGCTGCTGCATCGCAGCCACTCTCCATAGAGTGGGGTCAGTGCTTTTGTCATGGCGCGGATGAGCGCCGATCGACTCAGCGTCTTGCCAGTGTTCCTGCGTATCGCGGAACCTAACTCGTCTAGGTAGACGGCGCGCTCATTGGGAAAGAGCACCGTGATGGCGACAATGGGTTCGTTTTGAGAAGTCATAGATACACGGTTCCTTTGTTCCGTGTATCCGCTAGTCGCCGTTCCGGCGATGGGGAAACAGTCCTGTTCCCGTGTCTCGTCCTCCGCCGCCGTCCCTGCGCGTGTGAGCATTCATACCGACGTCTAGAGTTGGCGACCAATAGGTGTATGCCCAACCTAAAGAAATGTTCAACGAAGACAAAAAAGGTGCACCCAGCGTCATCTGCGATTGCTAACTACAGTTCTGAAACCAAGGTCCAGATCGCTGTGATGTTCGACAAGCGAGCGCCGCGAATGGCGCAGCTCGTGGACGCCGCTCTGGATGCGATCGCGGGCAGCTTTGAGGCGACGCGGACGGTGGTAGTCGATAAGGCGGTGGTAGATGGTGGCCCGGACCACTATGCCCGCCTAATGGGGGCGAAACGCCTTCTGGAATTCACGCTCGCCGGTCGACCGCAACCTGAGAAAGAAATACAAACTCACGAGCCTATCACCTTACAGGTCATCGAAGCGGCAATAGCTAAAGAAAAACAACGCCTGGCCAACGAGAGGGCACGCCTGTGATTTCTGTTAACGCTTCTGGGGGGGTGGCGATTAGGTAAAAGATGACACATCACACGATAGTTCGCAGACGCGGTCGCCCTTCAGGTCTGACCGAAGCTCGAATCGACAAGCGATACATCATCGCTGGTGCCATATTGGGCGGCATTAAGATTGCCGCGGTCGCCAGACAACTCGGCGTATCCCGTTCCTGGGCCAGCAGGGAAGCGAACGCGGCTGGCACGCGCAGTCTCATTGCGGTGTTGCTTGAACCGTACCGCGAGCACTTGGAAGCGCTCTGTGATCAAGCTCTGGCCGTTATCGCAGACGCGATGAAGGCGCGCCAGTTCTTACTGGTGAATCGCGTTCTCGTCGACGTCGGGCCCGATCACTATGCGCGGCTCGAAGCGGTAAAGGTGTTTATTGTGTTGATGCACCACGCAAGCAAGGGGAGGCGATAGAACCCCGACGCCGCCGTGGGGGCTAACGCCAGCGCGGCCCGCCGTTCCAAATGGCCCATGCGCTCAGAGCGAGTCATATTCCGGTAACCGGACATATCGGGTGGAACGGCGGCGCAGCGGATACGCTTCGTGTCAGTGCAATGAAGATGCCTCCCAATCGGCGATTTCTGTGATATGGTTAGCCTGCCAAAGAGAGGGTGAAATGTACAAATCGGCCCTACTGATCGTCTTCGCGATTGCCAGCGCTCTTGCACAAATGAAGACCGCGGCGCCGCGGATTTGGAATGAACGGGATCTCGCGGAATGGGCCACGCCAATCGCGGCCCTGAAAGTCCGGCCGGGACATCTGTCCGAAGCGGATTTTATTCACTCCCGGTCGCCGAGTGGGTTCGCACTTACCCCGTCTACATGCCGGGGCAGGAGCCGGAAGGGTACTGGCAGATGCTGCAGAGCAAGAAGCCTGAACCCCTCATCACCCCAGGAGCGCGCACCGAGAGCGAATGGATCTCCGATGGGAAGCGCGTCTTTCGCGAAATGGACGTGCCGGGCTTCCGGACATACGACGCCCGGTTGATCGCCAAAATCCGCTCGCCGGAAGAGTTCAGAAAGTCCGGCCGGCGCGCGATGAAGGACGGCACGGTGACTGGATGGCGCTGGGTGCCGACTGAGAAGGGCTTGGCTCTGAGCATTTCCGAGTGCTCCGGCTGTCACGCCCGGATCATGCCGGACGGCAGCCAACTGGACGGGGCGCAAGGCGACGATCCAACCGAGGACCTGTTTTTCGAGATCCTGCAACCGGCGAACGAAGCTTTTTTGCCCGGAGATTCGCAGGCCACCGCGACGTGGCGGCAGTTCAGCGTGCCGTGGATCGCCAACGACATTCACGACCGCATCAAAACCATGAACTGGCCGGAAATCGTGGCTTTGCTCAGAAGTAATCCGCCCGGCACAATTCCTCGGTTCAACGGCAGCTCATGGCATCCTACGCCGATCATCGATCTGATCGGCATCAAAGATCGGAAGTATCTGGACTATAACGCGACTCACCGGCTGCGCGGACCCGAGGACGTGGCCCGGTACGCCATGCTCGTGGCCTGCTGCGACAGCGCCGATTTCGGTCCCCACCACATCCTCAACGAGAAGCAGCGGCTGCCTCCATATCGCATCACGGACGAAATCGCATTTTCGCTGGCGAAGTATATCTACGCCCTCGAGCCACCGAAGAACCCCAACCCGATAGACGCGCGCGCAGCAGTAGGTAAGAAGGTGTTTGACCGCGAAGGATGCGGCGGGTGTCACCCGGCGCCCCAGTATTCGAACAACAAGCTGACGGTCGCGAAAGGGTGGATACCGCCGAAGGACCATCCCTACCGCGCGGACATGCTGCTGTTTTCGGTCGGCACGGAACCCGCCGCCGCACTCGAAACCCGCAAGGCCACGGGCATGTACAAAGTGCCGTCCCTGAGAGGACTATGGTATCGGAACCTGCTGTCCCACGATGGATCGGTCGCGAGCCTGGAAGAGTGGTTTAACCCGGCGCGACTGCGCGACGACTACGTTCCGAATGGATTCAAGGGCTACCAGGTGGAGCATAGGGCTGCCCCCGGGCACGAGTATGGGTTGCAGCTCAAAGCGGACGAGAGGACTGCGCTCATCGCATTCCTGAGAACGCTCTAACATCGCCAGATAGCCTGGCCCGTGAGGTCCTCGGCGTCGGTAAAACGCATCCGGAGCTGAGACCGCGATCGCGAGCGGAACCGCCAATCCTCGGATCGGGAACGAAGAACGGCGCTACCGTAATGTAGCGTCCGCCCGAGCGGGACTTGGATGCGGTCGGTTGACGGGCCACTCGGAAGTTACGAACCCCGCCGCGTCCGCGCGGCCAACGCGGGCTGCTCCCGCCCGGTTCCGTGCC
>JBBPYD010000016.1:0-8566 GCA_038200305.1 Bryobacterales bacterium | reverse complement strand
GAGCAAAGCAGACAACGACGTGGGAAAAGGAAAGATGTAGAAACTACTGTAGAGTACCTACCGCGTCCCCGCCCAGGCTCACCGCTGCCGCGGTCGGCAAAACCGGCAAAACTGCGGGTGTTTTATCCCGGCACTGACACTCAAAATCCAGGGAGAATACCTAACCCCCGGATTGTCGGCATCGTGGGGCACGTGAATCAGTGGGTTCTTTCGTCGGACGCTTCCAATCCCTTGCAGGCTCAGATGTATTTACCCGTCGCTCAGGTCCCCGATAAAGAAATGAGCGGTTTTGGCCCAACAATACAGATGTACGTACGCAGCAAGGGTACCGGCATAACTTTTGAATCGCTTCGCCGGCAGCTTCTGTTGCTCGGCCGGGGATTGGCCGTTTTCGATCATCAGCCGATGGAGCGAATTGTGTCGCGATCCATCGCGGGCAACGCTTCACCATGGTGCTACTCGTGGTCTTCGCAGGAATTGCACACGTTCTGGCAAGCGTAGGAATATACGGAGTCCTGGCGCATCTTGTCAGACAACGCAGGCAGGAGATCGGGAAACGGATGGCCCTGGGGGCTGCCCCATCGGAAGTGTTGCGCATGATCCTAACTGACGGAGGCCGCATGATTCTGGCCGGAATTGGTGTTGGCGTGATAGTGGCGTTGGCGCTGACACACTTGATGTCCAGCATGCTGTTCGGCGTGAAGCCGGCTGACCTTCCTACGTTTGGTCTCGTCATTCTCGCTCTTTGCTCAGTTGCACTGCTATCCTGTTACGCACCGGCGAGAAGCGCCATGAAAATAGATCCCCTCATTGCACTGCGAGATGAATAGCGGCGTTGCGAGTGGTTGTCAAATCGAATGTACGAAATTCTGAGAATCTTGCCGCCCGGCTCCCGAGTTCTTGACCTTGGCTGCTCAACAGGAAGCTTTGCGCAGGACAGCACGGCCGCAACGGTCGTCCGGCTTGACCGGGAATTGCCAAACGGATCAAAAGCGGCACGGTTCGTTCAAGGCGATGCGGCAAGGCTTCCTTTTCCCGGCCGCTCTCTTGCCGCGGTCATCTCGAATCACAGTCTCGAGCACTTCGATGAACTCGATTCCGTCCTTGATGAAATCGGCCGAGTACTCTGCAATGGCGGCGCTCTCTTCGTCGCGGTTCCGGATGCGTCAACCTTCACCGACAAGCTATACCGGTGGCTTGCAAACGGAGGCGGTCACGTTAACCCATTTACCTCCGCAACAGACTTGGCGGATCGGATAGAGCGGGCAACCGGCCTTAGACACGTAGGTACAAGGCTACTCTATTCCTCACTGTCATTTCTAAACTCGCGCAACTCACCCCGTCCACGGCCACGGCGCCTCATGCTACTCGGCGGCGGGGCTGAATGGCCGCTCTTCTTGTACACATGGCTCTCTCGACGGCTCGACCGCTGGCTGAAGACGCGAACCAGCATTTATGGATGGGCTCTCTATTTCGGTGACGGAATTGGACCGGTAGACACCGAACCATGGGTCAACGTCTGCATCCGATGCGGTAGTGGATCGCCGTTGCCACTTCTTACAGACCATCTCCGGGTACATTCGTTTTTCCGGTTCTTGCAGATTTACGAGTGCCCCTGTTGCGGCGCTGTGAATCCGCTTTCAATTAAATGAGGGAGATGCAGTCAATTTCTAATATTTTCGCCGTTTGGGACGATAATGAGGACATGAGCATATGGCCGGAAGATTTCTCGAAGAACACACTGGACGAGATCGTCTGCTTGCAAGCGGAGAACATTGCGTCTTCCAAATTCGTCCGGCTCAGGGCAAAGGCTAACGTGAAGAGTAGGTTAGCTGGGCAAATTAGCCGGGAAGAGTATGCCATTGGCCGGAAAGCTACCGTCGAAGACTCGGCTGAGTGCAAGCGGCGGCGCACGATCCTCATCGCCGAATTAACCGGCCGTGGATACCAATGTTGATATCAGTGTAGATAGCAGTGCAAGCAGACCGGCTGATTTACAACTTCTAACCGTACAGTCCGGTACGAATCCACTGCCCGCCATGCGAACCTGGAGTTGAGGAGAATCGCGCTATGAGCCGGGCAATCGTTGATCCTTCCGCGCAAGCAACCGGGCTGGGCCCCCTTTCAAACGACGAACTGAAAAAGATAAACGCATACTGGCGCGCTGCGAACTACCTTTCGGTCGGTCAAATCTATCTGCTGGATAATCCTCTGCTCACGGAGCCTCTCAAGCTCCAGCATGTCAAACCGCGGCTGTTAGGCCACTGGGGGACCACGCCGGGGCTCAATTTCATCTACGTTCACTTCAATCGCCTGATCAAGCGCGACGATCTCAACGTGATCTATATCACCGGACCTGGCCACGGCGGACCGGGTCTTGTCGCCAACACCTACCTGGAAGGGACCTACAGTGAGGTTTACCCCAATATCCCTCAGAATGCCCAGGGCATGAAACGGCTCTTCAAGCAGTTCTCTTTTCCCGGAGGCATCCCGAGCCATGTGGCGCCGGAGACTCCTGGTTCCATCCATGAAGGTGGTGAGCTTGGTTACGCCCTGGTGCATGCCTACGGCGCGGTCTTTGATAACCCGGATCTGCTGGCCTGCTGCGTGGTGGGTGACGGCGAGGCGGAAACCGGGCCGCTTGCTGCGAGCTGGCATTCAAACAAGTTCCTAAATCCTGTGCGCGATGGCGTGGTTCTCCCCATCCTGCACCTGAACGGATACAAAATCGCGAACCCCACGGTGCTGGCTCGCCTCAGCGATGGGGAACTGACGGATCTGTTCACCGGCTATGGATACAAGCCCTACTTTGTGGAAGGTGACGATCCCGAAAAAATGCATCAGTGGATGGCCGCGGCACTGGACACCGTGACCGCTGAGATCCGCGATTTGCAAAATCAGGCGCGCTCGAACGGATTTTCGTCTTACGTTCGCTGGCCGATGATCGTTCTGCGAAGCCCCAAAGGATGGACCGGTCCGAAGGTAGTTGACGGAAAGCAGGTGGAAGGCACCTTCCGCGCGCATCAGGTGCCCGTTGCTGAGTTGGCCACTAATCCGGAGCATCTGAAAATGCTTGAAGAATGGATGAGGAGCTACAAGCCGGAAGAACTCTTCGACCGGAATGGCACGCTGATTCCTGAACTTGCCGAGCTGGCTCCCAAGGGCACTCGCCGCATGGGCGCGAATCCACACGCGAATGGCGGGTTGTTGTTGAAGAATCTAACGATGCCGGATTTCCGCAATTACGCCGTGGCAGTCCCAAAACCAGGCAATGTGCAGGCCGCTGCATCGCAAGTGTTGGGTTACCTGCTCCGCGATGTATTCAAGCTGAATGCGGAATCGCGCAACTTCCGCCTGATGGGTCCGGATGAAACCGTCTCCAACCGGCTTACCGCGGTTTTCGACGCGACGGATCGCATCTGGACTGAGGGCATTATCCCCTCCGACGATTACCTCTCGCTGGACGGCCGGGTGATGGAAGTCTTGAGCGAACATATGTGCGAGGGATGGCTGGAAGGCTATCTGCTCACGGGCCGCCACGGGATATTCTCCTGTTACGAGGCGTTCATCCACATCATCGATTCCATGTTCAATCAGCATGCAAAGTGGTTGAAGACCACTCGAGAAATACCCTGGCGGCGGCCCATCGCCTCACTGAATTATCTGCTCACGTCGCACGTCTGGCGCCAGGATCACAACGGGTTTAGCCACCAGGACCCCGGCTTCATCGATCATGTGGTGAACAAGAAAGCGGATGTGGTGCGCGTATATCTTCCTCCGGATGCGAACACGCTGCTGTCGGTGGCGGATCACTGCCTTCGCAGCCGGAATTATGTGAACGTTATTATCGCTGGGAAGCATCCCGAGCTTCAATGGCTGGATATGGACGCGGCGGTTCTCCATTGCACCACCGGTATCGGCATTTGGGAATGGGCGAGTAACGACAAGGGCGCTGAGCCGGATGTGGTGATGGCCTGCTGCGGGGATGTTCCTACGCTCGAAACCCTGGCCGCGGTGGATCTGCTTCGCCAGCATCTTCCGGATCTCAAAATTCGCGTGATCAACGTGGTGGATCTGATGACGTTGCAACCGGCGAGCGAACATCCGCACGGCCTCTCCGATTGGGATTTCGATTCCATGTTCACCACGGATAAGCCGGTCATTTTCGCCTTCCATGGCTACCCTTGGCTAATCCACCGGCTGACGTACCGCCGCACGAACCACGAAAATTTACACGTGCGCGGATACAAAGAAGAAGGCACTACTACGACGCCATTTGACATGACCGTTTTGAACGACCTGGACCGGTTTCACCTGGCTTCCGATGTGGTGGATCGCGTGCCGCGTATCCGGAATGCAGGCGCGCATTTTAAACAGCATCTACGTCACAAGCTGATCGAGCACAAGCTGTACATCAAGCAGCATGGCGAAGATATGCCTGAGGTGCGCGGCTGGAAATGGCCGTACTGATGGCGCCGGCGAAGATACTGGTTCTCAACGCAGGTTCCAGTAGCCTGAAGTGTGCTCTGTTTCAGCAGCCCGGTACGAAGCTTCTCTGGAAAGCGCAAGCGGAGTGCAAGCAGGGCGAATCGCCTATGGATGCTCTGCCGGAGTTGCTCCAATCCCTGTGGAGCGGCCCTGCGCCGGTGTTGGCGAGCGCTAGTGAGATCGATCTGGTGGGCCACCGCGTGGTACACGGTGGAATGGAGTTTCGCCACAGCACCAGAATCACGCCAGAGGTTCGGGCGGCCATTGCGAGACTTTCTAAGTTTGCGCCCGCGCACAATCCTGCAGCACTCGCCGGCATGGAAGGTATCGATCGCATCCTTGGGAATCAGATACCCCAAATCGCTGTCTTCGATACAGCCTTTCATGCAAGCCTACCGCCGGAGAACTTCGTGTATCCAGGTCCGTACGAATGGCTGGAGCAGGGAATTCGCAAATACGGCTTTCACGGCATCAGCCATCAGTTCACATCGCGCCGTGCAGCGGCGATTCTGAAGGCCGATCTCTACGATCTTCGGCTGATCACCTGTCATCTGGGCAGCGGATGTTCGTTGGCGGCGGTCCGGAATGGCGCCAGCATCGATACCACCATGGGCTTCACGCCGCTGGACGGTTTGATGATGGGCAGCCGGTCGGGATCGGTCGACCCAGGTATCCTCCTTTATCTCCTGAAAGATCGAGGCATGACGGTTGATCGGCTCGATCACGTGCTGAATCACGAATCGGGTCTCAAAGGGATCTCCGGCCTGTCCGGTGACATGCGGCAAATCCTTGCGGCTATGCAGCAGGGTAACCCGCGCGCGCAGCTTGCCTTTGATATGTATGTGGAGCGAATCCGTGCGCAGATCGGCGTCATGATCTCCGGTCTGGACCGCGTGGATGCCATTGTGTTCACGGCCGGGGTTGGCGAAAACTGCCCGCCAGTCCGAACCGGGGTTTGTGAGTCGCTTGCGTTCTTCGGCATCCTGCTCGATGAGGAGAAAAATGCCGGATCGCCGGTGGATGAAAAGATCTCGCGGCCCGAGTCGGGAATCCCAATTCTGGTTGTCCATACGGACGAACAATGGGAAATCGCGCAAGAGTGCGCAAAGCTCATGCGCTAACCAATCACCGTCCCACCTGATTGCTCTGTTTCTACGCACTAACCCCACCATTCCCGCTCAACCGAGCCGCGCGCGTCAGCAAGCGACAAGTAACCTCCGGCTCACCTCCGCTCCGCCCCTGGACCCGGCGAGGGGTTATTACTCCGATCCGCCAGGAGAGCGATCTCAGCGATTTCAAGCACGCGATCACCGATACCATCCAGGCATTGGGAACGGGCATATGGACGGCCCGTGATGGTCATCTCATTGTGCGCATTCCTTCCCGGCAGCAATTGAAGGATGACGCCTTGCGTAAGAAGGTGCAGGCAGTGGAAAAGGGTCTGGCATAGCCTCGGGCACGATTCGATGACTCGATGAAGTCCGGCACCCTCTGTGACAACATGACTGAGACACCTTGTGTGACGGCAATTTAGTGAACAGGGCGGAAAAGAGGCTCAGCATGGCAACGATGAACGGCACGGCCCGCCCAGCGTCACAAGGGACGGGGATATCCGATTCGGTAACGGGTGATCTAGCGGCGAGCGGGAGCAAATCGCCCCGCCCGAATCCGGAGGTTGTAGCTCGCGCGAAACGGCGCACCTACACGGGCGAGTATAAGCAGCAGGTTCTTGCCGAAGCGGATGCGGCGAGAGGGTCCGGCGAGATCGGCGCTGTGCTGCGGCGCCATGGCTTGTACTCTTCGCATCTGACTCAATGGCGGCAGGAACGAAAGGCCGGAATTCTGGAAGGGTTGGCTCCGCAAAAGCGTGGACCGAAGTCAAAGGCCAATCCTCTGACTGCGGAGAATCAGAAGCTGCGCCAGGACAACGAACGGCTCACTGATCGGCTGCGCAAGGCGGAAATCGTGATCGACGTTCAAAAAAAAAACCACGATGTGCCGATGCACACCCTCGGGCATGAAAATGGTCGGGCTTGACGGGGCTTTTCAAAGATGAAGAATAAGAGGAGTTGAAGGCGTGCGGTCGGAAGCCACATTGGACAAACCTAAAAAAAACTGATTCAGCCGGCGTACAGGGACCCCCGAATGGAGCCAGTTGAGGCCGAGGAAGAAATTCTAAACAGAAACGCTGGCAGCCTTCAACAGAAGGAGATCGAGTATGATCCCAGCAATAATCGAACGTTGCGCCGGCATTGATGTCGGCAAGACTTTTTTGACCGTGTGTCTGTTGACCGGCCCTGCCGACGGAGAGCCGAAGGTTGAGACTCGGAAGTTTGGTACATTCCATTCCGACCTAGAGACACTACGGCGATGGATCACGGACGAACAATGCACGCGCGTGGTCATGGAGAGTACGGGTTGTTATTGGAAACCGGTGTTCAACATTCTTGAAGGCTCGGTAGCTGTTTCTCTGGCCAATGGTCAGGACGTCAAAGGCCGCAAAGGACATAAAACAGACTGGAATGACTGCCGGTGGCTTGCCCATCTTCTGCGACATGGTCTGATCCGAGCCAGTTTCATCCCGTCGAAACCGGTGCGTGAACTGCGGGATCTTACCAGACGTCGGAAGCAGGTACTTAGCAATGCCGGCAGCGAACGAAACCGGGTGCAAAAGGTTTTGGAAGAAGCCAATGTCAAGATCAGCAGTGTTCTCTCGGATGTATTTGGCGTGTCAGGGCAGTTGATGCTGGAAGCCCTGTTAGAGGGTAAAGCAACCGTGGAAGAGGTAGCGAATTTAGCTCGCCATACCGCCCGGCGAAAGATTCCAGAGATCATCCAATCACTGGAAGGCAACCGGCTGGATGGCCACTATCGGATGTTGATAAGACTCAGCCTGGAACACCTCGCATTCCTCGAACAACAGTTAAAGCAGATTGACGCCGAAATCCTCTTGCGTGTCGAGCAACCGGAGTTTCGGCAGGCCTTTGAGCTGTTGCAGACGATTCCAGGAATTAAGTAGGATGGAGCCGCAAGCATTTTGGCTGAGATCGGGCCCAATATGGAGCAGTTTCCTTCGGAAGGACACCTAAGTTCCTGGGCTGGAGTCTGTCCGGGGAATAACTGTACCGGAGGCAAAGCCAAACCAGCGAAAATTCCGCGAGGGAACCAGTGGCTCCGAACAACACTGGTGGAATGCGCGTGGGCCGCCTCGAAGAAGAAAGACTGTTTCCTGAAGGATTGCTTCTGGCGACTGGCGGCCAGAGGTAAAAAGCGTGCGCTCGTAGCTATCGCCCACACTGTGCTGGTCTTACTTTACAGGTCGCTTTCCACTGGGCAGCCATACCAGGAGCGCGGGGCGATCGAGGTGGATGAAAGTAAACGGAAGCGGCTCATACGGCATCATGTCCGGCGCCTGGGCCGCCTCGGTATTGCGGTATCTTCACTTCGGCTTGCCGGTCCTGACGATCCGGGTTACGTCCAAACGCCCGCGCTGTCCTGAAGGGGGATTGATTTTCGGAAGAAGTGGCCAAGCTATTGGGTCATCCCATCACGGAAACGGAGAAGTCGTGATGACCGCGGTAGATCAACTCAGCCCGCTGGTGGGTGTGAAACCAGCCTGCCAGGCGTTGGCGGTGCCCCGAGCCACGTGGTACCGGCGGCGTAGCCGCCGTCATTTTCTCCGGCCTGCGGCCGGGCCGCGGTTCTCGCATCGGGCTTTGACCGAAGCCGAACAACAAGCAGTGCTGACGTGCCTTCATGAGAATCGTTTTCAGGACTCTTCCCCCGCCCAGGTTTACGCAGCGCTGCTCGATGAGGGCCAGTTTCATTGCTCGATCCGCACCATGTATCGCTTGCTGGAAGCGCGCGGGGAAAGCCGCGAGCGCCGCGATCAGCTGAGTCATCCGCCGTATCAGAAGCCTGAGCTGCTAGCCACTCAAGCCAACCAGTTGTGGAGTCGGGATATCATCAAACTGCGTGGCCCGGCGAAATGGACCTGCTATCACCTGTATGTCATCTTGGATGTTTTCAGCCGTTTTGTTGTGGGCTGGATGATCGCTTATCGCGAAAGCGCCGAACT
>JBBPYD010000015.1:0-9690 GCA_038200305.1 Bryobacterales bacterium | reverse complement strand
GGGCGAACCGCGGAGCGCTTCACCGTCAATCAACGCTGGCGCTGGCTCCTGCGCTTCATTTTTCGCGATTGGCTCAAATCCCAGTCGCCCGACCCAGCCCATTTGCCCTTGACCGCTTTGGTTAACTGCCGGATTTAGGATTATGAGATTGTGAAGACTAAATGGAGGAACTGGAGTGGTAACCGGAGAGGACGTGACTTTGCTGAGTGAGTGCGCTGAGTTCCGCACAAAGCGCTTGCCTGGCCAACCGGATTCGCTCCGTGGTCAGGATTCCGCTCAAGTGGATGCGCTTCAACCGTGCCAGTTGCCCGGCTGAGGGCCAAGAGGCTGGAAATAATCCCAAGACCGCTTCCATCGCCAATCCTCGGCCTCGCACCGCTTGTTCGAGGCGGCCGAAGTCGGACGGATCTTCTGCCACCAATATCTGGTGAGCGCGTTCGAGTGCCTGCAATCGTTGCTCAAGCTCAGACATGGGCTAAGCCGGCTGTTTCCCAAACAAAACCAATGACAGACTTTGTAAGCTTCCAGTCAACACGCTCTGCTGCGATTCGAGCCCGGCCAGCAGGGAATCGGCCGCTTGCAGATTCTGGGCCATGGCAGCCTGCATCACGGTAATTCTGGTGTTGAGATCGGACAAGCTATTCACTATCCGAGTGTTTGTGGCTTCGTATTGATCTTGTTGAATCTTAATTAGTCCCGTAATTGGATCGCTAAGCTGCGTCAACTTCGAGTTCAAACTGCCAAGGCCATTGATCGACGACCCAACGAAGGTGAAGGCTGAGTCGATCTGGTTGGCCGACAATGCGTTGAAGGTATCTGCATTCAGCGACAACTCGCCGGTTTTACTTACCTCCAAACCGAGATCGGAGAAGTTCTTAATGGCGCCTGTTCCCTGAAACGTCGTCAACTGGCGAAGATCGTTCTGTACTTCGCGGATGAGAAAATCGCCACTTAGCTGGCCGGCGGTGGGCCCGATCTGGGCATCCAGTTGCTTGCTCACCTCATTGAAACTGGACACGAAGTTCTGCAAAGCGTTAGATAATTTCGTCCGATCGGAGGCGAGAGATAACGTGACAGAAGCACCCCCAGTGGTATTCAGGATTTGGAAGCTGATTCCGGGAAGCACATCGTTAATTGTATTGCTCGGCTTTACTACAGAGACCCCGTTGAGCTTGAAAGCTGCATTTGCACCCTGATTATTCGTGGTGAGGAGGTCAGTGGAAGCCCCAGCAGGGTCATCCACGATGCGAAGCGCTGCGGCACCCGTGCTGTTCGAGGACACGGAAAGATAGTTCGGGTCGGATCCTGTTCCCGTGGTCAAGACACTCGCGGTCACCCCCGCGCCCAAGTTGTTGATCGCGTCCCGCAAGCCCGCAACATTGTTGGTTTGGGGCGTCAGTTGGATCGTGTAATCTTTCGCCCCCACTGTCAGCTTCACCGTTCCCGTCGTCGATACTGGCGTTAGGCTCGAATCCGCATAACCAACCAGCGATGTCTCCGATGCGGCTTTCGCAATCGAGGTGATTTCGGTGATCGTGTAACTCGCCTGGGAAGTTCCCGTAGAGCTCAGAACGGCCACCTTGGAGTTGTCCGAACTGCTCGCGTTCAGCCCTTTGTTATCGCCAATGCCGGTCAGCGAAGCCAGGCTCGAAGTCAACGCTGCCACCGTATCCTCCAGATTTGATGTCAATAGCTTCTTCTGAACCAGGTCGGCTTGTTGATTCTGAAGAGCTTTGGCCGGCAGGGACGCGATGCTCACCGCACGCTGCAGAATCGTCTGGAAATCGTTGGAGTACTTGCTCACTCCAGTAAATGTAAGCGGGGTGAGTCCCATATGACTTACTTATCGGCTCATTCCTCAAAATCCTACATGGCAAATTTCAGCTCGGGTACTGTATCCTAGGGGGTTTGTGGAGGATTTGCTGTGAAAGGTATAGTGCTCGCAGGGGGAACAGGAAGCCGGCTGTTTCCGCTGACTAAGATTACGAACAAACATCTGCTCCCGATCTACGATAAGCCGATGATCTATTACCCCATCCAAACGTTAGTGGATGCGGGCATCAAAGACATCCTGTTGGTCACCGGAGGGCGCAATTCAGGTGACTTCCTGCGGTTGCTCGCGAATGGAAAAGAGTTTGGGCTGAGCCACTTGAATTACACGTACCAGGAAGGGGAGGGGGGGATAGCCGACGCCCTTGCGCTTGCCGAGCACTTCGCCAATGGTGAGAAGATCTGCGTCATTCTGGGCGACAACATCCTAGAAAAGAGCATGCGCAATGCTGTCCAAGCCTTTGAAAAACAGGATCGCGGGGCTAAAATTCTTCTGAAAGAAGTTCCCGATGCCGAACGCTTTGGCGTGGCCGAATTCCACGGGGACCGCATCGTTGGAATTACGGAAAAGCCGGCGCAGCCGAAATCCAACTACGCTGTCACGGGCGTGTATATGTACGATGCGACGGTCTTTGAGAAGGTGCGTCATCTGGTGCCATCCGGGCGCGGGGAACTGGAGATCACAGACGTCAACAACGCCTATATTCAGGAAGGCATCATGACTCACGCCTATCTGGACGGTTGGTGGACCGATGCCGGCACCTTTGAGTCGCTGCTCCGCGCGACAAATCTGGTTGCAGGATCGTGTGCGGATCTGGCGGTCTCTGCCGCTGCGGATCGGCTCTGATGGCCAGTACTTCCTCGCTGTGGTCTGACGTTCGCAAGCTGAGCACCCCCAAATGTGAGAAAAGCATTGGGAAGCTGATCCAATCGCCGGGTTCTGCCGATCTCATCGAAGGAGTACTGGTGGAGCCTCATCCGCTCTGGCCTGATGACCGCGGCTATTTTCTGGAAGTCATGCGAATGGGGCAGGGCATTGCGGGCCACTTTCCCGCGGAAACTACACAGGTTTCTGCCGCGCTAAGCTACGCGGGTACTGTCAAAGCATTTCATTATCATCAACACCAGACCGATTTCTGGGTTCCAGCATCCGGTATGTTCCAGGTTGCACTGGTGGACTTGCGGGTCGAATCGAAAACATTCGGCCAGCGAAATACGCTGTACGTCGGCTCGCTGCGCCCCTGGCACATCCTGATCCCGCCAGGCGTCGGGCACGGTTACAAGGTGATTGGACCGGAAGCGGCAATGCTGGTCTACGTGACGGACCGCATTTATAATCCAAAAGACGAAGGCCGCATCCCGCACGATCACCCCGATATCAACTACGACTGGGAGACACAACATAAATGAAGCTCTTAGTGACGGGCGGCGCTGGATTCATCGGCTCCTGTTTCGTCCGGCAGACACTTTCAGTGAATGCCGCTGTCGAAATCGCCGTTCTCGATAAGCTCACTTACGCGGGCAATTTGGAGAATCTCGCCCCGGTAGCCGGCGATCCCCGCTATCGATTCGTCAAGGGCGATATCTGCGATGCTCCGCTGGTCAACCGGCTGTTTGAAGAAGCCAAGCCGGACGCGGTCGTCCATTTCGCCGCCGAATCCCACGTTGACCGGAGCATCCTTTCGCCGCTTCCGGTTTTCGAAACCAATTTGCGAGGAACGTTCGTTCTGCTGGAAGCAGCCAGGGCATACAACCTGGCGCGGTTCGTTCACGTTTCTACCGACGAGGTTTACGGAAGTTTGGAGGTGCCGCTCGAAGCGGATGAATCCTATCCATTAAAGGCGAGCAGCCCCTACTCAGCCGCCAAGGCCGGGTCCGATCTGCTGGCTCTTTCTTATCACACCACGTACAAGTCCCCTATCCTGGTCACGCGAGCATCCAACAATTATGGGCCGTACCATTTTCCTGAGAAGTTGATTCCGCTCATGATTTCGAATGCACTTGAGGACAAGCCGCTGCCTATCTATGGGGATGGCATGCAGATCCGCGATTGGCTGTACGTTGAAGACCACACTCGCGCGATCCGGATGCTCCTCGAAAAGGGCAGGGATGGCCAGATTTACAACATCGGCGGCAACCGGTCACTGCCGAATCTAGAAGTGGTCAAGCAGATTCTTGCCGCTACCGGCAAGCCGGATAGTCTAATGCAATTCGTGGCCGACCGCCCCGGGCATGATCGCCGCTATGCCCTGTCGAGCGAGAAAATCAGGAAGGAAACCGGTTGGGCTCCCGAGGTGAACTTTGAGGAGGGACTGCGAAAGACGGTCGAATGGTACCAAGTCCATCGGGATTGGGTCAACCGCGTGAAATCTGGCGAATATCAGAACTATTATGCCAAGAATTACGATAATCGCCGGGGCGAATTGGCCCTCATGTCATAATAAGCGGAGGTGAAGGTTATCGGCGATATTCAAGAACACTCTAAAGTTGCGGTTATCGGCCTGGGGTACGTGGGTTGTGTAACCGCCGCCTGTCTGGCGCAGCTTGGGCACAACGTAATTGGCGTGGACCGTGACGAACACAAGGTTCAGAACGTACTGGACGGCACAGCGCCGTTTTATGAGCCGGATCTCGATCAGATGGTTAAGGACAATGTAGCTGCCGGCCGCTTATCTGCCTCGACTTCAAACGAGGATGGATTGCGCGAAGCGGATGTGGTCCTCATCTGTGTGGGCACCCCTTCGGAAAAGAACGGCAATCTTGGTCTAGACCAGCTTCGCCGTGTTATCGCGGATATTGTCTCCTTCATTCCGAAGCTCACAAAACCGCTCATTATCGCGGTGCGGAGCACGGTCTTTCCGGGGACCTGCGAGGAAATCGTCGAATCGCACCTCGCAAACCATCCTAATGTTCGTGTGGTTTCAAATCCGGAATTCCTTCGCGAAGGGACAGCCGTTCGTGACTTTTTGGACGCATCGCTGATAGTGGTCGGCGGGAACGATCCCGCAGCGGTGCATCGTGTGGCTGGCCTCTACGGTGGGCTGGGAATTGCCCCCTGTCTGGTGTCGCTGCGGACGGCGGAGATGATCAAGTACGCCTGTAACGCATTCCACGCTGTTAAGATTTCCTTCGCTAACGAAATTGGAGCGCTCAGCTCCGAGCTCGGTGTGAACGGCCGTGAAGTGATGGATACGCTCTGCAAAGACGCGAAACTTAACGTCTCAGCGGCTTACCTGAAGCCGGGTTTTGCTTTTGGCGGCTCGTGCTTGCCTAAAGATCTTCGAGCGCTCGTTTTCCGGGCGAACCGGCTCGATCTAAATTTGCCTCTGCTTGAATCCGCTTTGCCCAGCAACCAGGAGCACCTGGAACGTGCGATTGAGGCGGTGCTTGAACTGGACTTTGAGCGCATCGGCGTGGTCGGGCTGGCCTTCAAGGAAAATACGGATGATCTCCGCGAAAGCCCGGTAATTTCGCTGCTCGAACAACTCATCGGCAAGGGCCGGAACGTCCGCGTATTCGATCCGCATATCCGGCTCGATAATATTTACGGCAGTAACCGGAATTTCATTCTGAATGCGATTCCTCACATTGGCCGCCTGCTCGATAAGACGCTGGACGATCTGCTGCAGTGGGCGCAATGTCTGGTCATCACGCAAAAGCCCTCTCCCGAAATGGCACAGCGGATCGCGGAGAGTGGACTACCAATTCTCAATTTAACGGAATCCTCTGTGCCGTCGCCGGTTGCTTCCATAGTTTAGCGGCTCTATGAAAAGAGCGCTAATCTCTGGTATTACCGGTCAGGATGGGTCTTTTCTAGCGGAACTTCTGCTGGCCAAAGGCTATGAAGTACACGGCATCGTCCGGCGGGCGTCTACCCTCAACACAAACCGGCTGGATTCCATTTATCTGGATCCTCATGAGCCGGACGTAAAGCTTCACCTCCATTACGGCGACGTGACGGACGGCGCTTCCCTGCGGCACATCATGGAAAAGGCGCAGCCAGATGAGGTATACAATCTTGCGGCTCAATCCCATGTTCGCGTTAGTTTCGATCAGGCTGAATACACGGCTGACGTAGTGGCTACTGGTACACTCCGGTTTCTCGAAGTTTTGCGCGATTACGTTTCGCCCTCGGGCAAACAGGTCCGGTTCTATCAGGCAGGATCTTCAGAGATGTTTGGCGCAACCAACCCTCCGCAGAGTGAGACGAGCGCGTTCTATCCGCGCAGTCCGTATGCGGTCAGCAAGGTCGCAGCTCATGGGTATGCCGTGAATTACCGGGAAGCATACGGTCTGTTCATCTGCAACGGCATCTTGTTCAACCACGAGTCGCCACGGCGCGGCGAAATGTTCGTCACCAGGAAGATTACACGCGCCTTGGCCGAATTAAGCTCGGATTGCAGGACAAACTATTTCTCGGAAACCTTACCGCCAAGCGCGATTGGGGTTACGCAGGCGACTACGTGGAAGCCATGTGGATGATGATGCAAGCCGGCCAGCCAGACGATTATGTGGTGGCTACCGGCGAATCCCACTCCGTTACGGAGTTCCTTGATTTAGCGGCAATGTATGTCGATTTGGACTGGCGGCGGCACGTCGAGACGGATCCACGCTATTTCCGGCCCTCCGAAGTACACTACCTTCTGGGCGATCCGGGCAAGATCAGACGGAAGTTGGGGTGGCAACCGAAAGTCACGTTTGAAGAACTGATTCGAAAAATGGTGGAGCACGACCTGGATCTCGCGCGGCAAGAACGGATTCTGAGGGATGCCGGTCACAAGGTCATTGTGCGCGGAGTTGCTGTTTGAAGCTGTGCCTGGTAGATTTCCGACATTCGGCGTCCCGAGGTTTCTAGGGAAAATCCGTGATGAATAAATCGAGCCGCGTTCGCGGCCAACTCCAGCCGCAGGGGCTTGTTTTGAATCAGTTTCCGCAGATTCAGCGCAAGTTTGTCCACCTCGTTGGGCGGGAAGAGCAGTCCTGTGACGCCCGGCTCCACTAGTTCGACATTGCCTCCCACTTCGGATGCCACTACCGCGCATCCGCACGCCATGGCCTCCATCAAGGAGTTCGATAGCGCCTCTGACAGAGACGGCAGCACAAAAATATCAAGTTGGCGGAGCCAATCGGATACTTGATTGGTCGCAGGTTCAAAATGACAACAATCGCCAATACCAAGTGTGCCCCTGAGCTCTTGAAGTTGCGCAAGCATCGGCCCGCTCCCCACAATCAGCAGCCGCGGCTCTGGGTCCTCACGATGAATCTGCGCGAACGCACGCATCAGCGCCGGCAGACCCTTCTCCGGACGCAATGCACAGACGACGCCAATGGTCACCGGACCGCTGTGGGACCGCACACCCGGCTGAAATTCCGTTGTGTCGATCCCGTTGTAGCAGACGTGAATTCGTGCCTCCGGAACGCGTTCCTCTGTCAGCAGATGTTGGCGGATCGCTTCGCAATTCACCACAATCCCATCCACCAACCGGTCGGTAAGGCGTAAAAGACGCCGGTGAATGTGGGAGGTCAAATCGCGAAACGCACGTTGGCTTGAGAGCACCACCGGCGCGCGGTATACGCGCGCCGCCGGAACGCCGAAAAGATTCATTGGAACATCAAACGTATGCACTAACTGGATACCATGGTTCCGCAGATAGCGCCCCATCTCGCGGCCCGCTGTAATGGTGGAAGGGTGATAAAGCGACTTCACCGGAAACCGGACAATCGGCACCCCTGCGGATTCTATTTCCGTTCCTCGCAAGCCTGCGGAATGCAAACATCCTACGTGGGGCTCAAACAAGGTCCGGTCGAGTGACCGCGCAATTTCTGTAAGCTGCCTTTCGGTGCCCCCCACTCCGAGTTCCCGCACCATCAGAAGAATAGGGACGGGAGTGCTCAACCTTTCATCTCCCGTTCCTTTCCGGTTTTGCTCTCTTTCCAAAAATATCCGTTTGGCAAAAGTACAATAGAGCCGGCGCAGAAAGCGGCGGTCATCAATACAACAAACGCGCGGATGGGGGATGTCAGTCCCTTGAAGGAGACGCCCTCGGGAAGCCAGAGGTCCATTAGCGCAAGTCCATAGAACAGCAGTTGCCCGGCGATGCATATTGTGCGCCAGGGCTCCGGCACAAAGAAGGTTGAACCCGCCATCAGCAGGCACGCATAAGGCAGCAGCAGACGCCCGAGCTTGTGCGACATAAAGTCCAACCACATCCGGTTGCGTGGCCCTAGAAGATGAGGATATTGACCAATCACTTGATACACGCCGGCCAGCGTTCTAACCTTCCGGCGAAACTCCGCGTTGAGCGGCGTTGGGTAATCGAATGCTTTTGCGCTCCCGTCCCAGATCACCCGAAATCCGTGGAAGAACGCGGAAAGCGGTAAATAGACGTCATCCAGCAGTGTGCCTGGTGGAAGTGGAACGGCAAGCTCGCGCCGCATGGCATAAATGCAGCCTGTGGCGCCCATTACAGAATCGAGTTGGCTCAAATGCCTGCGAATCCACTTCTCGTAGCGCCAATACATTCCCACGCTGGCTTCCCCATCCGTCGTTCCGTCCAGGATGACCAACTCACCGCTGGCCACGCCGACGTTCGGATCCGCAAAACAGGCGATGAGATTTCGCAAACTATCCGCGGCCAATGGCTGACGGACATCGGTGAAGAACAGGATCTGGCCGCTGGCGCACTCCATTCCTGCGTTTAGCGCGACCGCTTTTCCCGCTGGTTGAATGCGGATCAATTGTACGCCTTGAGGAGCATACTGAGCGGCAATCTCATCGGTTCGGTCGTCAGAGCCATCGGAGATCACCAGGATCTCCATCAACTCGCGCGGATAATCGAGCGAGAGAATCGACTCCAGCTTGTTCTGGATGAACTTCTCTCCGTTTTTCACGGCGATCAGAATCGAAACGCTCTTCAACTCAAGCCCTTTTTGAATGGGCCGCGCAAAGAGCCGTGCTCTCAGCAACAACAAGACTGGGTATCCGAACAGTACGTAAAGCAGGAATGCGGCGCCCAGCAGAAAGAGAAGGCCGGCAATCACGGTTTGGCTGCAGCGGAACGCCGGTCGTCAAGCCATCGCGAGACCGCTCCTGGGGTATGCAGTTCGCCGCGTAACGCGGCCAACAAAAGGTCGCTCGTTACTATAGTGTTGAATTCAGGATCATAGGTAAGGCCCTGCTTCTGCCCGGCGACTTTCAAAATAAAAGGTATTCTCGAATCGCTCTTGCCGTCCAGCGCTTCTGACCCGCGATAACCGTGATCGGAGCTGATGAGAAGCGTCGTGTTATCCCACATCCCAGCACTCTCCAGCGTCCGCCGGAGCTCGCCCACGGTACGGTCCATCAGAGCCAGACTATCCACATAACCGTTGATAGGTGAATTTTTTCTCGTGAACTGGCCTGTGGTTCGATTATATGCATGCGGCGCATGGGGAACCGGCAGATGGATCAGCATCAGGCCCATGCTCTTGTCCACAACAACTTGTTTTGTGCGGGCCATCATCTCGTAATAAGTCCTGATGTGCTGCCGGGTCGAGAGGGATTGCCCAAAAAGTGAAAATAAGGTCGTCTCAAATAAGCTCCGCACCTGATTCGGCACCAGTTCCGAAAACGAAGCTCCCATGCTGTTATATTGCATCGCCATTTCCCACCAATCGCAGCTAACCAGGCTCGTATTGATGACTCTGCAATATGGAAGAAACCAGCCTACGGCTGCCGTATTGAAACCCGCCTCGCGTGCCTTCCCGAAAACGTTCGGCTGCTGGCTCCAGGGCACAGCCGTATTGCTGCCTTTGTATACGAGAGAGAGTTCGTCCATTCGGATTGGAGTGCTGCGGTTGACTAATCGGCCCGTAACATAG
>JBBPYD010000014.1:0-19952 GCA_038200305.1 Bryobacterales bacterium | reverse complement strand
TTGTAATCGAATAACACCTTCGCTGTCTCACCGGACTTTACGGTTGTCTTATCCACTGTGATCTTAAGACCTTCCAGGGGCGGAAATTCTACGCTCACCGTCACCTCGCCGGGAAGATTGTTCGATACTGTCACTTCGTCTGACGCTTCCTGGAAGCTGCTCAATGAGACGGCGGACTTATTAACCTTTACCTGATTGACCAATTCAGCGGGTGTGACCTTCTTGAATTCCGCAACTCTTGAATGGACCTGCGCATCTTTATCGTCGGGAATATTGACCACGCCGAACGGAGTCTGTACGGTCTTCTCCTGAAAGCGGTACCAACACCACTCCCCTTTGTCGAGCTTCCAGTAAGTGGTCATGGGCGGATTAACGACCATCATACCCATCCTAGGGACCCGCCACTCCACCTTGACCATGGTGATCGCTTTAGCCCTGGTGAAATTGTCGAAATAAGTAATCCGCGCCGGTTCAAAGCTAAGGTAGCGCTGCTTCTCCATCTCGAAGTAGTAATCCTTGCTGTCTTCCGCTACCAGACTCTCCGCGGAGCGAAACTTTCCATCTACGTGCGCCTGATAGAATTTGGCAATCCGCGCCTGCAAAGCTTCGTCCACGCCAGCCGGGGGCTCTTCCTGAGCCAATAAAGGCAGGCAAAGCAAACCCATCACAAGTAAACGCCGCATCTTTCTATTCTACCGGTTGAAGAGGAAGCCGTTACTGTTTAATAACGCCCAGAGAAGATCTTGGGCCCGCTCAGCCCGGCTCCCCCCGCGCGCCAGATACGTTTGCGCATAGTCCAGTTCCGCCGTTTCCGGCATGCGGCTCAGAGCGCCCAGATAGAGATCTTCCACCATCTGGCGATCCGTTTTACCACTAAGAATGAGCTTGGCCACACGGCCTTCCGAATTAGCGATTGCATCCGCGATAGTCGAGCCGTTCAGGAGATTTAGCGCCTGCACCAGACTGACATCGCTGCGCCGCTCGCATTCACAACTGGTCTGGCGTTCAGGCCGGCCGAATACATCCAGAAAGCCGCCCTGACCGACATGCGGGTCCGGGAAATCTTGCGCCTTCGATTCCACAGGAAGCTCCTTGAACTGCGCCTTGGTTCCGGTGGCGATATTTACACCATCGAACAACTCTTCGGCTGAAAGGCGGCGCGGCAATGCGTGCGAAAAATTCAATTCGTCGTCTGCATTCCAGCCGTTCGGTTTGAAACCAAGCTGATACGTCCGGGAACTGACAATTGTGCGGATCAAGTGCTTCAGGTCGAAGTTGCTGTCCGCGAAGTCCTTCGTAAGCGCATCCAGCAGACGCGGATTACTTGGCGGATTGCTTGCCCGGATGTCGTCAACAGGATCGATGATGCCATGGCCGAAGAAGTAGCTCCACATGCGGTTCGCCATCGCCTGCGCAAAGAATGGATTTTCCTTTGCCGTCAGCCACTCGGCCAGGCTCTCCCGCAGATTGGATTCATGAACGCTGAATTTCTCGCCGCCGAAGAGAAACTTGGCTGACATCACCCGCCCATCTTTCGGGTGTGTGACCTCCGCATTATCTCGCTTTTCATAGACAATCTCTTCTTCGCTGTCCATGCCCGGCTTCGTGCCGACGCCCGCAAAGAAAGCGGCAAGACTGAAGTACTGATTTTGCGTCCACTTTTCGAAGGGGTGATCGTGGCACTGCGCGCAGACCATGCGCACGCCCAGAAACAGTTGCGTGGTCGTCTCCATGGCAAGCTTGGGTTCCTTGGTGAAGCGCAGGAAATTGGCAGGAGGATTTTGGAAGGTGCTTCCACGGGCAGTAACCAACTCGCGCACCATTTTGTCGTACGGCTTGTTCTGAGCAAGGGAGTCGCGAATCCAGCCGCGGAATGCCCACATCCCTTTATCGCCAAGCTTGGTCCGGTTCACTTGCAGCAGATCGCTCCACTTCACAGACCAGTGGCTTACGAATTCCGGCCGCGCCATCAGCTTGTCAATCAGCAGCGCGCGTTTCTTCCGGTCTTCCGTCTTGTCGTTCAGGAATGCGCGAGCTTCCTCAGGGGTAGGCGGTAAGCCGATCAGATCCAGGGAAACACGGCGGATAAACTCGGCATCCGTCGTCAGCTCGGAAGGCAACAGGTGAAGCCTCTGCAATTTCTCGTTCACCAACTTGTCGATGTAGTTGTATTCCGGCGCCGGCTTCCATTCGAAACCCTGTTTGTCTGAGAGCGCGGTCACATTCACCACGGACAGTTTGCCCTCATAACGCACAAGCATCGCCGCCTCCCCCTTGCGGACGGTCTTGATAGAACCCGAATCGGAAATTTCGGCGGTAGTCGGGATGCTGCTCGTGTACTGCGCAAGATCCGTGACGTCGCGCGTGGAACCGTTCGCGTAGTGGGCAACCACTTTCAACTGCTGCGACGGTCCGGGCTTTTGCGCGAAGAACTCCGGAGGTTGCACATCGAGCTTCGTCACCTGAGCCGATACCGGATCTCCATAAACCGCGCCTTCCGACAGCCACTGCAGGATGGTCTTGTAGTACGGTGAATCCTGCTCAAGATGGAGACCACCTCCATGCGGGACCTGCATCGTTGGCTTCAACAGGATCAGACTCTGCGCTGGTTCCGTGCGATTGATCCGGCGTCCCGAAAGATCGTGCACCACGGCCCGGTAATCGAATTCCGGATCGTATCCGCGCAACGACATCTTGAATCCATTTTTGCCCTTCGCGCTGCCATGGCAAGGGCCGGAGGTGCATCCCACCTTGTTGAAAATAGGTTGTACGTCACGGACGTACGTCACCTCAGCCCAGCAGGGGACTGCCGCCGCAATTACCAGAAATCCTGCTAAACGCATTCCGTTCACCTCGAAGCCCGCTCTGTCTTAGTTATGGTTAATTTGGTGTCGATGTCTGCAATTTTGTAATCGGCCTTGGAATTCCGGCCCGTGTTGGGCGCAACGGAAGTCACGCGGATATCGTAATCGCCGGGTGTGACGCCGGCCGCAGCTTCGCACGGCAACACGAAAGTTCTCCCATCTTCCGCGATCTCCACCGGACTGCACTTCACGTTGTCAGGCAAATCCTCCGCCTGAATCCGAACCAGGGAACCTTCGAACGTCGGCTCTCTTCGCACCGTCCCGTGAAGTTCCGTCTTGTGTCCAGCAGCGAGAGTCAGAGTCTTTTTCTCCAGAGTGATCTCATAGCCCGGAACCACCTCAATACTCACTGCGGGAGACGTGATGGGCACCGTGCGCCCGTCCACTTCGGTCTGGCTTTCAAACACCATGTCGAAAATGGTAATGGGGCTGGAAGCATTGGTCGCCACCAACACGGAGCCGCTGTCGGCGCTCTTTCCAGGCGGCCCTTGCAGGATTCGCATGTTCCCTACTGCCCCGGCCATCTGGTTGTTTACGCGTCCCATCAGCTTGCCGTTCGGCTTTTTCGACACGCCATATTGCAGAGGATATTCGAAGCCTTGCGAGATCCTCACCATTTGGACCGGCACAGTCAGATTCACCGGCAGAGCGCGCGAGACTGCCATCGGCAATTCCATCCCGAGCCATGGAGCCATGTGCGGCCTCTGTTTATCTCCTCGAACTGGAGTTACCATGGACGACCCGATTGCGTGTCGAGAGATGGTGCCGCTTGTAGTAGTGGCCTCAGCTATAACCTGCAGTTCCAGATTCTGAGCCTTTGCCTCCGGTGGGGCGGTGATGGTCAGCACCGTGCGGGCGGTTCGAAATCCCATGCCTTCCGTGAAAGGGCTTTGCGCGGCTGCTTCCGAAGGCACGTGTCCACCCGCAAGACTGAAGCCTGGAGGTAAGTTCGGAATGGTCACCCGAATCGGACCGTCGTAACCTCTGCGCTGGATCGCAACCGAGACAGCCGCGGTGCCTCCTGCCGGGACATTCACGAACGGAGTCACAATCTCGGCAACGAAATCGGGAGCATGCCGCCGCGCCTCCAGGCGATAACCGAACGCCGGCCCGCCGCGGCCGAGAACATCTTCCACCGCGACTGTGACTTCGTGCACGCCCTCCGGAACCGTGAACGGCAACGTCGGATCGGCTGACGCAATATCGTCGCGAGAGAATAGCTTCTTCCCTTTTGGATCGTACACGGTTAGGATGGCATCCAGTTGCGAGGTTCCCAGTGCCGCCGCAGTCAGTTCTACAACCCATTGCTGCCCCGGCTCCACGGAGAGCTTGTAACGATCGATCTCGCCACTCTTCGCCAAGCGGCCATTCATGATCACGTCCGGCTTCAGCTCGCCGCCTTCGCCAGCCGCAGGCTCCATCGCTTCGGGTTTGTCGCCGAGCGCCAGAACCACAGGCAGTGCCGCCGACCCCGGCAGATTCACCGCCTGGAATCCACCATTCGCCGGAAGCATTTCAGTTACCTTTACGGGCGCACTCAGATTGCCACCGGCGAAGCTGATCTCCAGCGGTTTCCCACGCTGTCCGCCCAGGGGGAAAATCCCATCCGCAAAGGCATACGCGCCAATTTTCAACCGGTAGAAATTCTGAGCCTGATCGCTGTAGCGGGAATCGCGGACACGAACGCGATAGTTTCCCGCCTTTGGAAATTTCACCTCCACACGTGAATCGACTCCCAAGCCCGGCGCATCGTCGTTTTCAGCGAGTACTTTCCCAAGGCTGTCGAGTACTTCAATATGTGGATCGATGGCCGAACCGGCGCGGCGGGCTTCCACTTCAAACACCAGCTTTTCGCCTGCCTTCACGTTGAAGCTATACACATCGATGTCGGCCGCGGTGAGGGTGCCGTTCACCACGACTGGGACTGGCACAGCCTCCGCGGTCTCCAAAGTGCCGTTGCCTGGTTTTGGCGCTTGAATCTCCTTCTCTTCCGCTTCCGGGAACATGCCCACGGCGAAGAGCATCACATTTGAAAGCCCGTCTGCGCCGGTTACTCGAAGCGGATAGAGACCAGGCCGCGCGTCTTTGCCCACTTCCACAAGCAAGGCGAGTTCAGAATTGGGCTTAGCGGAGGAATCGCCCACTGTCAGCCGTGAAACCACGCCTGGAATAGTGGTCTGTACCTTTGAGTCCGACCCCAGTCCATCCCCGCGAAGTGAGAGTTGAACCGCTGTCCCTTTTTGGGCTCCATGAGGATGAATATCGCGGATGACCGGTGCGCCGGAAAGCAGCGCCGTGCAAGCGAGGCCGGAAAGGAATTTAG
The DNA here is from genome assembly GCA_038200305.1 of Bryobacterales bacterium. GTDB lineage: Bacteria > Acidobacteriota > Terriglobia > Bryobacterales > Bryobacteraceae > JANXXV01. The sequence goes on along the minus strand of JBBPYD010000014.1, from coordinate 14,765 downwards.
CGGGCACCGGCGACCTCCCGCTTCTCAATCGGAACCGGAATAAACGACGCGGCCATCTTCCCATCCAGATCGTATATCCGCACCGTTCCATCAAATCCGGCCGCTGCCAGCCTCTTGCCATCCGGCTGGAATGCGACGGAATAAATTCCACCTTGATTGCCGCCACAACTGCCAACGCGCTCGCCGGTTTCGAGGTTGTATATGTGAACGTCTCCCGTTTCGCTCCCAACGGCGGCGTACTGCCCATCGTTGCTGATTGCGACCGCTAGAATCGGCCCATCCTGCTTTTCAAACTTGCGAATCAGTGTCGAATCGTCCGCGATCCGCATCGCGCGGGGGCGATCCATTCTGTACAAATAAGGAATCCGTTCCTGCCCGCCGATCAGCACCCAGTCTTTTTTGGGATGCCTCGCGATCGCGGCAAGCGGTTCCTTCAGCAGGTTTATGTTCTCAATGAACTGTCCATTGGCGGCGTCGACCAACTTGGCTGCGCGGTCCCGCCCTACGGAGACGATTCGTTTGCCGTCGATTCCGAAAACGGCCGCGAACGCCCAGTCCTCATGGTGGTCCATTTTGCGAATCTCTTTGCCGGTTTCTACATCCAGCATGCGAATCGACTTGTCAGCCGCACAGAACACGAGCTTAGTGCCATCCGGAGAAAACGCGGCGCCAGAAAGCGTATCGTTGGTAAGCATCACAGACCGCCGCTGTTTGCGCGTTGCCACATCCCAGATTTGTACTTCCCCGAAGCGCCCTGGATTACCGCCTACGCCAATCAGCGTCTTGCCATCCGGGGAAAACGCCAGTGTGTGGATGCGTTGCGACAGCCCAGGTAGACGGGCCTGCAGGCCCGTCTCCGCATCGCGGAGCAGAATCTCGCGATATCCGGAGATTGCCAGAATCTTCCCATCCGGAGAATACGTCAGTGCGGTGATCAAAGGCGGCGCGTAATAAACGACCGGCTTCAGACTGGTGGTTTCTACATTGTCCGAAGGAGAATCGTTCTTTGCTCCCTCCAGAATCCAGCGTTTGAATAGATCGATCTGGTCTGAGCTCAGCGGCTTCCCGCCGAACGGCATGGGAGGAGAAATCTTGCCAGTGAGGTAACCGATTACAATGCTGTCATCCGGCTTTCCGGCGATAAAGGCGGCTCCCTTTCGGCCTCCCTTCTGAAGCCCTTCGTAACTGGTGAGCAACAGATCTGACTGCTTACTTGCCGGCTGGTGGCATCCAGTACACTGCCGCGTGAGTATTGGCCGGATTTGCTTTTGGAAACTGACAGGGTCTTGCGCTTGCAACAGCGGCGTCAATCCGGTCAACAGTACAACTGCCGATAACTTCCTCATGGGGACCTTCGATGAATACTGTCCGGAATTATATCGAATATACAGATTTGCCGCTGATTTATCCGCGCCCGTATCACCCGGAAAACGTAACCGCTACATCGATCATTAAAAATCCCCGCTTGTGCGGGGTCTGCAACCGCCCCTGTGGATAGGCAACAAATACTTCAACGCAAACGGGTGCAGCATCTATCACCGTGAGAGGCCACTGGGAGAACCCGAGTGCCGTTTAATAGATATATGCATCACAGAAAAACCTTGATTTTCACCGAGCTCGATCTGGGAATGACCTTCGCCTCAGCTGCCGCCGCGGCTTACGGGATTGGCAACCAGTTGCGCGGAGACGGCGCTGCCGCCAACGCCGAGGAGGCCTATGACGCCGCCGTGATCTTGACGGGTGGACTTTCAGAGAGTGATCGAGCCGAAGTCCGGCTACAAATCAACATGCTTCGCGCTGCTCTTGATGTATTGCCGGTGACGGTGGAGGAGCCAGCTCTTCGCGCGATGATGGCACGTCATGCCTGAACCGCTGAGCTTACTAGACCGCCCTCCTCACCGTTATCTTGGAGTGGGCAGACCACGGCTGGTTTGCGCGTCTCTGCATCTTGTGAAGTTTCGCACATGGCCTTCCTGAGAGGACTCGCATCTAGCGGTTCCTTCCGGCAATCTATTTCAGACCCTTGATTAACAAGGCTAAAACGTAATCTGTCATCTCCTGGGTGCGGCCCGGTTTTTGCGGATCTGCTGACCTTTGCCGTTATTCCGGGTACAAAGACGCGGCGGTTACCGGGAACAAAGTTCGTCCAAATCTCAAACAACAACGGTGGCAAGCCGCGTTGCGTATCGCCCCTCTCGACGTAAACTTGAAATTAAGAGGTTTACCTTAGGAGGCGCTAATGTTCCGAGTAATTGCATTTAGCCTGCTATGTCTCGCTGTTTGGCTGGTTCCCGCCGGCTTTTCACAGACAATCACGGGCACTGTTACGGGCACTGTCTCAGACGCCACAGGCGCGCCAGTTCCCAACGTCGCTGTCATTGCGACGAACACCGCAACCAACATAAAAACCGATACCAGAACCAACGAATCCGGTACTTATAATTTGCTTTTCTTGCCGGTTGGAAGCTATACAATTACCACAGAATCCCAGGGATTTAAGCGATCGACTCTCGGCCCGTTCCGGCTGGAGCAGAATCAGACCGCACGCGTGGATGTCAGTCTGGAAGTGGGCGCTGTAACGGAGAACGTGGAAGTCACTGATGTGGCTCCGATTTTGCAGACCGAGACCACGCAAACCGGCGCAGTGATCACTTCCAATCAGGCGGTATCACTCCCACTCAATGGACGCAATTTTGCACAACTTACGCTGCTTGTGCCTGGCGCCATCTCTCCCAACCCGAGTTCCTTGAACAGCGCCTCCCGATCGTTTTCGGGTGGACGCCCCTATGTGAACGGCAATCGGGAGCAATCGAATAACTTCCTGCTCGATGGGATCGACATCAACGAGCCGATCGACAACTTAATTGCGTACAATCCGAGCATCGACGCCCTACAGGAAATGCAGGTGCTGACCGGAAATGCCTCGGCTGTGTTCGGAAATGGCAATGGTGCGATCGTCAGCATGACGCTGAAGAGCGGCACCAACGATTTCCACGGGGATGTTTTTGAGTTCCTGCGGAACGACAAGTTCGACGCGAACGACTTTTTCAACAATCGCGCGGGCGCTCAAAAGCGGGCTCTTCGTCAAAATATCTTCGGCGGCACGCTCGGTGGTCCTATTAAAAAAGACCGCTTGTTTTTCTTCATGGATTATGAGGGTTCACGCCATGTAGACAGCGGATCGGCACTGGTCACCGTGGTTCCAGCAGCGCTCCGGACGGGTAATCTGTCGATTTATCCCAATCCGATTATCGATCCCACTACGGGCAGGGCCTTTCCGGGCAACATCATTCCGCCAAGCCGGATTGTTAATCCAGTCGCAAAGGCGCTTTTCTCCAACACCACACTTTACCCGTTGCCAAATGCGGTGGGGCAGGGTCCGCTTCAATTCAACTCGAATTATGTTTCCAGTTCCGCGATCCGTACAGACAACGACCAGGCCGACGCCAAGATCGACTTCAAAGCAACTGAGAAAGACAGCATCTTCGGCCGGTTTACTATCGATCGTTACCGGAGCGGCACCAACAGGGTCGCGATCCCCACTTTCCTCACCCAACCAACCGATGCGCCGACCACGGCCGGAGTAATCAATTGGACTCGCGCGATCTCCGCCACCGCCGTCAATGAAGCCCGAATCGGGTACACGCGCGTAAGAATCGACAACGTCACCAACGATCCGGCCGGAGTCTTCGGAGCGAATGGTAACCAGAAATTGGGCATCCCCGGCACTCAGCCTATTCCCGGCGCGAGTTCGATTGCCATCAGCGACTTTGATTCGATCGGCAGCGCCGCTACCGACAGCTCAACCGTTGACAATGATTTCCATTACAGCGATACGTTTTCAAAACAGGCTGGACGTCATAGCCTGAAGATGGGGTTCAATGCGCTTCGTTATCAGCAGAACCGCTTCTATGCGGGCAACAACGGCCTGCTTGGTAACTTCGTTTACGACGGCACCTACACCGGTAATGGTCTCGCCGACTTCCTGCTTGACGACCTCGCGTTCAAAGGCCGCGGCAGCCAGGCTGGCAAATGGGGTCATCGCCAGTGGCGCGACGGCGTTTACTTTCAGGACGATTTCAAGGTCCGTCCGAACCTGACTTTGAACCTCGGCATCCGTTGGGACTATACGCAGCCGGTCTATGAAGTCGCTGACCGGCAATTGAACTTCAATCTACAGACCGGTCAGCCGGAGTTTGCCGGCAAGAACGGTAACAGCCGCGCGCTTTACAACAACTATTGGAAGCAATTTCAGCCACGGGTCGGCTTCGCCTATACGCCAGACTTCCTTAGCAGGCGGTTTGTAATACGTGCCGGCTATGGCATCACCAGCTTTATGGAAGGCACTGGCGCAAACCTCCGTCTGCCATTGAATCCCCATTCTTCTTCGAATCGGCGGTTACCTACGGGCTGAATCAGCCGGGACACATTACCAGTGGCTTTACTGACGTCCTGCCGCAAGCGGGATTCTCCGGACAGGTCCGCGCCTGGAATCCCGATCTGCGGCCTGCCTTTATTCAGCAATGGAATTTCTCTACGGAATACCAGTTCACCAACAGTTTCTCCCTGAATGTAGCTTATGTCGGCCAAAAGGGTACGCACCTGGTGGACCCGCGCGAGTTCAATCAGCCTCTGCGGGGAGTGGGACCGGTGGCCAATTGGGCGCCGATTCAGACGCGGCGTCCTCTTTATCAATTCGCTCCGCTGATCACAAATATCAGCGGGACCGATTCCAGCTCCATCATGAGCTATAACGGCTTGCAGGTGAGCGCCCGCAAGCGTTACAGCCTGGGGCTTGAATTCCTTGCCTCTTACACTTTGAGCCGGACCCTGACTGACAATCTCGGCTATTACGGTTCGTCAGGGGTGAACGCCGAAGGCGCTTACTGGCAGAATGCCTATGACCGCCATTCCGAATTTGGGCGCGCGTTCTTTGATGCGTTGCATAACTTCAGTCTCGGCGGCTCCTGGCAGGTGCCGTTTGGCATCAACCAGAAATATGGCAGCAACGCGAATCGCGCGGTTGACCTGATCTTCGGTGGATGGAGAGCCGGGTACATTGTGAGTGCGCATTCCGGATTTCCAGTCACCATCCGGTCACGCGACGTCAGTAGCCAGGCAGTCCGGGGTGGAACGCGTGCAGACCGATTTGGAAGCCTGAACTATACGAATCAGGGCATTAACAACTGGTTCGGTACCGGGAACAATCTATGCCTCGATCCTGGTGTTACCGCGGGCAACTGCGCGTATGGCGTTCCGGCGCTCGGCACATTTGGCAACTCAGCCAAAGGCACGGAGCAGGCTCCGGCCTACAAGAACTTCGACGCGAACGTGGGGAAGCAGTTCCACGTGACGGAACGGCAGTATTTTGACTTCCGTGCCGAGTTCTTCAATATCCTGAACCACACCAACTTTGGAGCTCCGGGGAGGACAGTCTCCTCGCCGGCCACTTTTGGCGTGATCAGCGGTGCTATAGGGAGCCCGCGGAACGTTCAGTTCGCTCTGAAGTATATTTTTTAGGAGAAATGATGGCCGCACTGGAGCTTCAATGTACCGAAGATCCAGTGCGGCCGCCGTGATGTCCTCAATCGCCGCACCGTCAAGCCAGCGATGATGATCACGGGTATAGCCGCCACCTCCCGCCCGGTTCATGCGGAGGAAACGAACTAATCCGTCCAGTCCCATTCCCTTTGAAGCATCGCGAAGGTGTGCCGTTCGAAGTCCTCGTCAGTCATTCTGTATTGAAATCCATTCTGGCCGCCATACAGTCTTCACCCGCTTGCTGCAATCCGCTTACAGCGATAGAATTGGGGACGACACAACCTCTGCCCGGAGGAGGGCTTTCAACAATGATACGTCTAGATGCCGATCGGCCCGTCGAGTTTTGCGACGGTCTCCGCCGCAGGGATTTTCTGCACGCCGGATCTCTGTCGATGCTTGGCTTGGGGCTCACGCAGTTCCTGGGATTGAAAGCGATGGGCGCAACCGATCCGCAAAAAGACGTCAACTGCATCTTCCTGATGCTCGTCGGCGCTCCTTCCCAGTTGGATACCTGGGACATGAAGCCCAACGCGCCCGCCGAGATCCGCGGCCCTTTCAAACCGATTAAGACGAACGTCCCCGGCATTGAAATTTCTGAGAACTTTCCGCGCATGGCCAAGCATGCCGACAAGTTCTCCATTGTGCGCAGTATGTACCATACGGCTGCGGCTGTTCATGACACCGGGCATCAGATGATGCAGACCGGGCGGCTTTTCCAGGGCGGCGTGGAGCATCCCCACTACGGTTGCGTGCTCAGTAAACTGAAAGGACCAAAGGGCGACGTGCCGGCTCACGTGCTGCTGCCGCGAACCATTGGAAACACCGGTGGCAATATGCCGCACGGCCAGAACGCCGGCTATCTGGGCAAGAGCTTTGATCCCTTCGTCTTGAATGCAGATCCGTCCGACCCGAACTTCCGCGTTCCCGATCTTCTGCCGCCCGATTATCTCACTGCACTTCGCGTCGACCGGCGTAAGAACTGGCGTTCGGAGGTGGACAAAACCGTCAGCATGTTTGAGACATCGCAGGATGCACGCCTGCTTGACTCCACCTTCCATCAGGCATACACGCTGATGTCTTCGCAGAAAGCCCGCGAAGCATTTGAGCTACACAAAGAGCCTGAAAAGGTCCGCGAAAAGTACGGCATGAACCGGTTTGGTCAAAGCTGCCTGCTTGCACGGCGCATGATCGAGGCGGGCGTCCGATTCGTGACGGTGAACATGTTTGAGACGGTGTTCGACGAGATCACATGGGATATTCACGGCTCGAAGCCCTTCAGTCCCATTAGTTGTTATAAGGATCTGGTCGGCCCCATGTTCGACAATGCGTACTCGTCATTAGTCGAAGATTTGCAGGAACGTGGTCTCTATAGCAATACGATGGTTACCGCCATGGGCGAATTCGGCCGCACGCCGAAGGTCAACCCAGCCGGAGGCCGGGACCACTGGCCGCAATGCTGGAGCATCATTATGGGCGGCGGACCGCTGAAAGGCGGCACAATCGTCGGCGCATCCGATGAGATCGGCGGCGCCCCGAAGGACCGGCCCACCCTACCGGGCGAAGTAGCCGCAACCATCTACAAAGGACTTGGCATTGACTGTCACTCAGAACTGCCCGGCGCTCAAGGCCGCCCGATCCCGCTTGTTGATCGTGGATTCGATCCCATCTCTGAGCTTTTCGCATGAAACCAATTCTCTTTTTCGCACTCTGCTCAACTTTGGCTGCCGCAACAGTCACCATCTCTCCTTCGGCCGTCGAGCTGAACGGGCCCGAATCGCACCAGCAGCTCCTCGCAGAGGCGACCGTAAACAACTATCAGGAAGACTGGACGCGGCAAGCAAAGTGGACCACCTCCAACCCCAGTGTGGTCACAGTGGATGCCAACGGCATGTTGAAGCCCGTCAACGATGGTGAAGCCGACATCACCACCAATGCCGGTCCCGGCTCCGCTACGGTTCACGTGAAAGTGAAGAACGCGCACGCACCGTTCACCTGGAGTTTTCGCAATCACGTGATCCCGGTGTTGACGAAAGTAGGCTGCAACCAGGGCGCGTGCCACGGTGCTCTCGCCGGCAAAAACGGATTCAAACTGACTCTCCGGGGCTATGACCCCGACCTCGACTACGACATGCTCACCCGCCAGTCCACCGGCCGTCGTGTTTCCATGGCCGAGCCTGCCGCGAGCCTGATTTTACTAAAGCCGAGTGCAACTATCCCACACGGAGGCGGAAAGCGCTTTGCTACGAACTCTCTGGAATACCGGGTCATCGCCGAATGGATCGCTGCCGGCACTCCGCCTCCCAGCCCGAAGGACAAGGACGTAGCCTCCCTTGAGGTTTACCCAAAGAGCGCGATTCTCAAGCCCGGCAAAGAACAACAATTAGTAGTTCGCGCCAAGTATACCGATGGGACCATTGACGATGTGACGCGCTGGGTGAAGTACACCTCGAACAACGAGGGTGTCGCCACGGTTGACGACAACGGACTGGTGAAAATGACTGGGAATGGCGAAGCCGCTGTGACGCTGTGGTACTCCAGCCGCGTCCTCTACGCCACCCTAACCTCGCCGTATCCGAATCAGGTTGCCGCCGACGTCTACACGAAGTTTCCGCGAAGCAACTACATAGACGAGTTCGTCATCGCGAAACTTAAGAGCTTGAACATCGCGCCATCGCCAATCGCTTCTGACACCGTTTTTATCCGCCGCGCGTTCCTGGATGCAGCGGGAATTCTACCCACCGCCGAAGAGGTGGAAGAATTCCTGAACGATAAGTCGCCGGACAAGCGCAAGAAGGTGATTGACAAGCTGCTGGAGCGCGACGAGTTTGTGGATTATTGGGCTTACAAGTGGTCCGATCTGCTGCTGGTCTCCAGCCGCAAGCTGCGTCCGAACGCCATGTTCGCTTTCTACAATTGGATTCGCGACAGTGTGAAAGAGGACAAGCCCTGGGATCAGTTCGCTCGCGAGATTTTGACCGGCACGGGTAGCACGCGCCAGAATGGCGCGTTGAACTACTTCGTCCTTCACAAGGACATCATTGATCTAACGGAGAACACCACGCAGGCTTTCATGGGCCAGCGTCTCACCTGTGCACGCTGCCACAACCACCCGCTCGAAAAATGGACACAGAAGCAATACTTCCAGATGGCGAATCTATTCGCGCGGGTCGGCGTGAAGAATGGGAACGATCCAGGCGACTCGGTGATTTTTGCCAAAACATCCGGCGATATTAATCATCCGCGTCTGCTCCGGCCTTTGGCTCCAACACCCCTTGACGGCACACCTGTGCCGCTCGACAGCACAGTGGACCGCCGTATTCCCTTTGCCAATTGGTTGACCAGCCCGAAAAATGAATACTTCTCCCGTGCCATCGTGAACCGGGTGTTTGGAAACTTCATGGGGCGCGGTCTGGTGGACCCGATCGACGACGTTCGCGCGACTAACCCCGCATCCAATGAGGAGCTTTTCGCCGCACTCTCCAAAGATTTTGTTGAACACAAGTTCGACATCAAGTACCTGATCCGCACAGTGATGAACTCGACAACGTATCAGCTCGCGTCCGAAGCGAATGCGACTAATCAGGACGACAAGAAGTTTTACTCGAAATACATCGTTAAGCGATTGCCTTCTGAGGTTCTGCTGGATTCCATGTCGCAGGTGACGGGCGTGCCAACGCAGTTCGCGGGCTATCCTGCAGGCACCAGAGCGTTGCAACTGCCGGACACTCAGGTAGTCTCACAATTCCTGAATGTATTCGGCCGGCCGGCCCGAAACGTCTGTGACGCTTCCGAGCGCTCCGTGGACCCTACCATCAGCCAGGCTCTGCACGTGATCAATGGGGACACGCTGAATAAGAAGTTGAGCAACCCCGACGGTTATATTTCGCTGTTGCTCAAACTGGGTCTGTCCGATTCCCGCATTGTCGAGCACATGACTCTAAGCGCATACGGACGGTATCCAACCGAAGCGGAAAAGATCGAATTGAATGGCATGCTGCTCAAGTCGCGCGTCGATTCACAAAAGGATTCCCGCCGCCAGGCACTGGAAGATATGGTCTGGGCCATGCTGACCAGCAAAGAGTTCATGTTCAATCACTAACATGACCCGCTCAATCACAGTTCTACTTCTCGCAGCCGCTACGGCTTCGGCGCAATCCTTCACAAAAGACATCGCGCCGATTTTTTCGAAAAGCTGTTCCGGTTGCCACGCAGCCGCCGCCAAGATGGGCAGCCTCGATCTTGAAACTTGGGACGGCATCCAGAAGGGCGGTAAGCACGGGGCGATCGTTGTCCCAGGTAAGAGCGGTGAATCCCGGCTCTATTTGATGCTGACAGGCGAGATGAAACCTCTTATGCCCATGGGCGGCGCAAAGCTCGCAGCCGGGGACCTGGAGGCAATCAAGAATTGGATCGACGCTGGCGCAATCCCTCCTTCCCCCGAGGAACAGATCGCGAAGCCAGCCGAATCGATAGCGGCCATACAGCCCAAAGTCGCGGTCAAGCCCCAGATTTTTGCTCTCGATTACCGTCCAGATGGCAAGCTCATTGCAGTTGGCGGCTATAAGGAAGTTCGCCTGCTCGATTCCGCCAAGGGGAAGGTAATGGCTACTCTCCCCGGGCACGCCGAAACCGTTCGCGCGGTAGCATTCTCAAAGGATGGTAAGCTTCTGGCCGCAGCGGGTGGCTTGCCGGCGCGGAAAGGCGAGGTCAAAATTTGGGATGTGGACCAGCGCACCGTCGTCAAGACCATCAACGGCCACAGCGATTGTATTTACGCTGTGGCATTCTCACCCGATGGCAAATCCATCGCGACCTCCAGCTACGACAAACTGATCAAGCTCTGGGATGTCGAAACCGGCAAAGAGATCCGCACATTAAAAGATCACATCGATGCGATTTACGCATTGGCCTTCACTCCAGATGGCAAACGGCTTGTGTCCGGCGCAGCCGACCGCACCGTGAAGATCTGGGATCCTGCAACTGGCGAGCGCCTCTACACCTTCGGGGAGCCTGCGGACGGCATCAACACGATCGCAATCGACCCAACTGGCAAGATGGTGGCCGCCGCAGGTCTCGACAAAACCATCCGCATTTGGTCTCTCGGAGAAAAATCCGGCAAGCTTCTGAACACGCTGATCGCCCAGGAAGACGCGATCCTGAAACTCGCCTGGTCTCCCGACGGCAAGATGCTGGTCTCGTCCTCGGCGGATAAGACGATCAAAGTCTTCCACGCCCCCGATCTCACCGAAATCAAAACGCTGGCCGGTCAATCCGATTGGACCTACGCTCTCCAGTTTGCCCCCGATGGAAAGACCTTCGCTGCAGGGCGTTTCGATGGCACTCTTAGCATCTACGATACCGGGAAGTTTACGGATCAATCCGAACTCCGCAACAGCAAGATAAAACAGGCCCCACCAATGGAGGCAGCCGAATGAAGTCCCTTTTTCTTGTTCTCGCACTCAGCGCCGCGGCATTCGCCGATAATGAATCTCCATCCGGCAATCGCACCACGCCGCCCACCATCAGCTCCGTCTCACCCCGGGGCATGGCACGCGGCACCACGGTGGAGATGACCGTGGAAGGTCTGAATCTCGGCAATGCGAAGGCGATCTACTTCGATCGCGCCGGAGTGAAAGGCAAGATCTTGCGCGTGAAGGAGCTGCCCGATTTATCGGACGTGCGGCTCGGATCGAATGGAACGCTCTCCAGCATCGACCTCGGCCCGCTTCCTCCGCGCAACCAAGTGACCGTCGAAGTGGACATCAGCCCGGAAGCGGAAATTGGGCCGGTCAACTTCCGCCTGCAAAACACGCTCGGCACCAGCCCCGAAGGCCGGTTTCTCGTGGAACCCTACTACGGCGAGAGCCCCGATCGAGAGCCTAACAATACACCGGAAGAAGCATTTGAAACCTATCTTCCCAGCATCCTGGTCGGCGAGATCTCAAAACCAGGCGACGTCGATTTTTACAAGATCACAGCCAAAGCGGGTGAGCAACTCGTTTTCGAAAACGGCAGTATGACCATGGGCTCCACCTTGCAGCCCATCATTTCCATCCTTCGCGAAGACCAGACCATCGCGAAAGAATTCGGCGAGGATGGCGGGGACAGTACCAGGTACTTCACCTACAAGTTCGATAAGACCGGGACTTACTATATCCGCGTCAGCGACTATCAGCAGAGTGGCCGCGCATCCCACACGTATCGCATTAAAGTGGGTAACTTTCCGCTGGTCACATCCACCTTCCCGCTCGGTGTCGAAGCCGGCAAATCGGCTGAAATCGCTTTGAAGGGTTACCATCTCGGCACGGCGAAAATCCAGGTGAAAGGAGATGCGAAGAAGGGCGAAGAGGACACGATTAGTATCCGTCCTAAAACCTCGAATGGCGTCTCGTTCTCTGAAGTGAAACTCGCCCTCGGTCATGACCCTGAAGTGATGGCTACCGGTAAGAATACAGCAGTCACATCGGCACAGCCGGTTACCCTGCCCGTCACCATCAACGGTCGAATCGATGCGCCGGTCAAGGGAATTCCAGTTGAAAACTTCTATCGCTTCCATGCGCAAAAATCCCAGAAGCTGATGTTCGAAGTGATCTCCAAGAGACTCGACTCCGATCTCGATTCACTAATCGAAGTGGTCGACGCTAAGGGTAACCCAATCGAGATGGCGACAGTCCGCTCGATCATGGAAACTTCCACCGTGCTCCGCGATCATGATTCGGCCACGCGCGGCATTCGCCTCGCTTCTTACACCGGATTCGAGGCCGGCGACTATTTTATGTTCGGCAATGAGATCTGCCGCGTGGAATCCATGCCTCTGCAGCCCGACGCCGATATCGTCGTTGAATCGTTCGGCAGTCAGCGCATTGCCTATTTTGGAACCAGCCCCGAAACGCAAGCCATGGATCGCCCGGTATACAAGGTTCAGATTCATCCGCCGGGAAAGCAGTTCACGCCAAACGGACTGCCCATTGCTCATCTCTACTATCGAAACGACGATGGCGGACCGGGTTACGGCAAGGATTCGCTGCTGGAATTCACCGCGCCTGCCGATGGCGACTATGTGATGAAGATTCGTGACGTACGCGGACTGGGTGGCGACGAGTACGCCTATCGCCTCAACATTCGTTCGCCGCGCCCCGATTTCCGGCTCAGCGTAAATCCGAAGAATCCGAATGTGCCGGCTGGAGGGACCATTCCCCTCACCGTGACCGCCTTCCGCAAGGATGGCTTTGAGGGGACAATCGATGTTGCCCTGGAAGAACTGCCAACGGGACTGAAGGCGACGACGGGCATCATCATGCCACATCAGACCTCGACCACAATTCTGTTGAGCGCGGACCAGAACGCGAAGCTCGACAGCGCATCGCCGCTCACCGTAGCCGGCAAGGCTCGCGCCGGAAATGAAACTTTAACTCACTACGCGAACCCCGACGACAATCTGAAGCTCATCGCGCTGATGCCGCCATCGGACATCGTCATGAAGGCGGAAACCAAAGAGGTGATTCTCGAAGCGGGTGGCAGCGCCGATGTGCTGGTCAGCATCCTGCGCCAGAACGGCTTTGGCGGCCGTGTGCCGGTGGAAGTTCGCAATTTGCCGCCGCGCGTCCGCGTTCCCGACGTCGGCCTGAACGGCGTACTCATCACCGAAGATCAAAAACAGCGCAGCTTCACCATCGAAGCCCTGCCGAGCGCCGAGCCGATCGAGCAAATGATTTATGTTTCCGGCAAAGTGGAAACCCGCTCAAACCTCGACAGCTCGTACGCTGCCCCACAGCCGATCCTGCTCAAGGTCAGGGCGAAGGGCACAACCGTCAGCAGCGCTTCAGCCCCGAAGTGAGTGGCTACCGTTCGTCCCGATGTAGAATCGAAAAACACGCATGTCTAATACTTCCTTGATCCGTGAGGCGCTGGCCTCCGGCGAAGGTGTCGTTCGCCTCGCCCCCTGTTGGGTTCCCCGGTCCTTCCTCATGCCCGGAGGCCGTCTTAAACTCGATCCCCGTGACCTGTACGCGCTGGGCGCGCATCGGGGCGGTATTGATGAACGCTGGTTCTCGTCCACCACCAACGCGGCCAACGGCCCCGGCACTCCGCAAGACGAAGGTCTCAGCTACATGGATCTGAACGGCGGTAAAGTCTTGCTGAAGGAAGCCATCGATACGCTGGGAGATCAGTTCCTCGGCGCCGAAGTGATGCGCGAGCGTGGTGGCTGGAACCTGCTCTGCAAATTTTTCGACAATCTCGGTCCCATCCCGCACCACATGCATCAGAGCGATGAATTCGCTAAGCGTGTTGGCCAGAATGGAAAACCAGAAGCCTACTATTTTCCGCCCCAGTACAACTTCAAGGACAACAATTTCCCATACACGTTTATGGGACTTGAGCCCGGCACAACGAAGGACGACGTCCGCCGCTGCCTGGAGCGCTGGAACCAGGGCGACAACGGAATTCTCTATCTCTCGAAAGCCTACAAGCTGAAACCTGGCACCGGCTGGCAGATCAACTCCGGCATTCTGCACGCGCCCGGCTCACTGGTCACCTACGAGCCGCAGGTGAACTCAGATGTTTTCGGCATGTTCCAGTCCATGGTGGAAGGCCGCTACGTACCATGGGATCTTCTCGTCAAAGATGTTCCGCCAGAGCATCACCACGATCTCGACTACATCATGAGCATGCTCGACTGGGAAGCAAACGTCGATCCCGAATTCGGCGCGCACAATCTGTTCCATCCCACTCGCGTGCGCAACGAAGCCGAAATGTCCGATGCCGGTTATTCGGAAAACTGGGTGGTCTACTCCACCGGCCATTATTCCGCTAAGGAGTTAACGGTGCGCCCCGGCCGCTCAGCCGTGGTCAAGGATGCAGCTGCGTACGGTCTCATTGTGGTGCAAGGCTGGGGATCCATCGGCAAAATGGATGTCGAGACGCCGTCACTTATCCGCTTCGGTCAGATGACCAAGGACGAGCTGTTCGTCACAGCCGCCTCCGCGAATCGCGGAGTAAAAGTAACTAACCGCAGCGACAAGGAAAATCTGGTGATGCTGAAACACTTCGGTCCAGGCAATCCGGACGCCGCCAAGTTCATCCACTAACAGGATGCTGAAAAAAGGCTTGCCGAAGGTGTTACGCTCTGGAACAGATTTGCGTCTTAATGTTTCAAGCTATGCGCGGCCACGACACCCAACAAAGCACGATGTTCAGTTATGTTTCGCCGGAGGAGCGAGTAC
>JBBPYD010000013.1:0-23443 GCA_038200305.1 Bryobacterales bacterium | reverse complement strand
TCGAAGCCGACATGTACCGTCATTTCTATCCAACCGAAGCACAAGCCGAGAAGATAGGATTCGGCGCTCTTGGGCAATCCTTCACCATTGAGGGTCTCGGCCCAGACAACTTCTCCCGCCTGGCCCGCTACGAAACCAGCCTCGACCGCGCCTTTTACCGCGCCTCTAAAGAACTGCAAACGCTCCAGAAAATCAGAATTGGCTTTGCTCGGCAAAACGAAGAACAGCCCTCCGAAATTCTTCGGCCAGCGGTATTACCCATAGCCACGGCTTTCCCCCCGAAACTCTCGACCGGCTCAGATGCCCATAGCCACGGCTTGGCCCATCGGAACTCTAAAGACAATGGAATCGTGGTCACGGCTCCTATTCCATCAAAAACGGAGCCGGATCTGGAATTGGAAGGTTCGGCCTTCATTAAGTGTATTGGTGATTTGGCCGAAATTGGACGAAGCTAGTTCCTTACCGGGTTCCGCGAACTGGGGAGTGTTGAGCAGATTCACTGACTCCGCGCGGAAGGTGAGACTTCGTTCGCCGCGGATTTTCCAGGTCTTTGAGAGTGCTGCGTTCAGGTTGCGGATGCCGCCTTTGCGAAATACGTTGCGGCCCAGGTTGCCACGGGAGTCGGTTGCGTTCATGTAGCCGAAAGCGGATCTGGGTAACAGAAGAGCCGAGGTGTCCGGATTGCCAATAGTGCGGCCAAGAATCGTAGAATCAAGTAGATTCGGGCGATCGCCTTGTGAGCCATCCACGTTTCCGAAGCCTGGGCCGTCGGAGCCGGAGAGAATGTCGAATGGCGTTCCAGTTTTGGCGAGCAAAATCCCGCTCAGAGTCCAGCTTTTAAAAGTAATCCAGGTGGCTCGCGCCAGGAACGAATGCGTTTGGTCGAATGCGCTGACGCCTTTCAGGTCTTGTAGGATGTAGGTTTCGGCTTGGCTTCGCCCTTGCCGGGCATCGTCGGCGGCTGCGGTGTTGGTGTAGTTTCCGCCAACGTCGATTGCTTTTCCGAACCAGTAGGCGGCGTCCAGAGTGACTCCTTTCTTTTGCGGGAGCACGGCGGAAACGCGGGCAGCGTCGAAATAGGCGCGGCTGGCGTTAAGAGCGCGGCGGACTTCAAAGTAGCGTTGGTCGGGGCGGCGCTCCTCGATGGTAGCGGTGGTTTGCGGGATACCGGCGACGGGTTGCGCGCGGTTGGTGATCCACATCATCAGGAGTTTGTGCGAGCGGCTGCCGATATAAGCCAGTTGCAGCTTTGCACCCAGAATGGCCGGCGGCTCCCAACTGAAGTTGTACTGGTGGGAGTACGGCGTCGCCAGATTGGACGGAAGGTCGAACAGGGTGACGCGCGCATTCGGACCGGTCTCGGCGGCGCTCAAATGGCCGATTGGATCGATGAGACTCGGAGCTTGTATCTCGATTTTGCGGAACAGTGGAGGATTGAAGCGGAGCTGCTGGAACGTGACTGGAAAGACTTCGCCAAACTGGACTCCGTATGCGCCGCGCACAATGCCGGCGGTGGGCAGGCGATAGGCGAAACCGAAGCGTGGGGCGAAATTGTTGCAGTCGCACCCGTATGGAATCGGCGTCAGGCGATTGACTTCAGTGGGTCCGGTGACGGGCTGATAACGCAGTCCGTAGTTCAGCGTGAGGGATGGGCTGACGTGCCAGTTGTCGCCGGCATAGAATTGCGATTCCCAGTTGCGGAAGCCGCGCCGTGAGTCGCCGATGCCGGTCGAAAAACGGCTGGGCAGGCCCAAGCGGAAGTTGGTGATGGCGTCGTGGCCAAAGTCGTTGCGGAAGTAGATGACGCCGCGCTGGCTGCTGGCTTCATCGCCGTTGATCTGGCGGCGCGCGATCTCCCCGCCGGCGGTCCATGTATGAGAGCCGTGCACCTGCCGGACTTGGCCCGCATAGAGGAAGCGGTTTTGCGCGCGATCGATGGGCAGGTCGGAGCCCGGTCCTAAAGGGTCTAATACCGATCCGAACGTAACATTGGGGCCTACCGCGTTTGGCTCGGGCACCAGCAGCGAGTGAACGCGTTCAAAGCCGGCCGAAAGATTTGTGAGCGTGGAGGACGTCCAGTTGCGGGTCCAGGTTGCGGTGGAGGAGTGCGATTTGATGGTGGTGTCCGGGTTCTGGCCGGCAATCAATTCAAACGCATCGACCTGTTGGGAGGTGAACTGATAACGAAGCGCGATGCGATCGCGATTCCCCAGGATCTGGTCAAGACGTGCGCCGCCGTTGTTGGTGTCTATATTCTGCGGCGAATTGGTGTTGAGGGCGCGCGGGTTGATATCGGTCCTGTTAGGAAGTTCATTGTGAAACGCATTGAGAAACCGTTGGACCAGGGCGCGGGTTCCGGGGTCCGTGGTGAGCGGGGTTCGCTCCTCCGCTGTGGGGACCAGCACGTTGCCGTTGACACTGCCGCGAATCCGCTGCTCGCTGCCTTCAATGGACAGGTTGGCCCCGCTCCAAAGTGGGGCTGTAATGTTGAAGCCGTAGTCGTTTTGATGAGCGGGCTTGAGTCCGCCCACTTGGAAGAAGGATCGGGCGTTGAAGATGCTGTTGTTGTGCGATTCGTAGAACGATCCGTGAAAATCGCGTAGGGGTTGCGAAGCAAGGTGCAGGGGTGAGGTTGGCTTGTCGCCGTATTCGGAGGCGAAGTAATTGCGTTCGGGCTCAAAGGCGCTGACAACCGTGGCTGTTGCGCCAATGCGGATTTTTACTTCCTTGAGCGCATTGTTATCGATGGAATTGAACTGGACGTTTTCGTTGCGGCGGCTCTCGCCGGTGCTGCTATCGGTTTTGCCCAGCAGATTGAGATCCGAACGCTGTGGTGGCGCAGCCGGCGGTGTGATAGCCGGCGTAATAGCCGGGATGATAGCAGGTGTCGTAGCAGCAGGCGGCGGCACTGGTTCGCCCTTCTCTTGCGCGCCTAACAGGCCCGCGAACAGGAATACGCAGATGATTTGAAAGACCGGAATACCGACTAGGATAGCAAGGCTGCCGGTGCAGCCTTTATTTGCAGAATTCTTGCGAACCGCCCGACCCTTCCGTTCGTCCTTGTTTGCGAGGAAACCCACGCATGAATTTTACTGGCTGGTTGGATACGCTCAGGCAGGATGTCCGCTACGGCGCGAGGCAGTTGCGGTTGAGCCCGGCGTTTACGGCGGTGGGGGTGCTGTCGCTTGCACTGGGCATTGGGGCCAACACCGCGATTTTTCAACTGGTGGACGCGGTGCGGCTGCGGACTCTACCTGTGCAAAATCCGCAGGAGCTGGCTTTCATCGATTTTCCGAGCGGATCGGAGCGGTCGGGCTGGTTCTCCACGCGGAACTCGCGTCTGACCTTCGCCCAGTGGGAGCAGATCCGTACGCAGCAGCAGGCGTTTACGGGCACCGTGGCGTGGAGCGCGGCGCGGTTCAATCTGACACAAGGCGGGGAGGCGCGTTTTGCTCAGGGCCTGTATGTGACCGGCGATTTCTTTCGCGTGCTGGGCGTCTCTCCGTTACTCGGGCGCACTTTCACGAAGGATGACGATGGACCCGCCTGCGCATCGCCATCAGCCGTGGTGAGCTACGCGTTCTGGCAGCGCGAATTCGGCGGCGACGCGGGTGCATTGGGGCGCATGTTGAGCCTGGACGGCCGAATGTTCCCGGTGATCGGAGTAACGCCGGCGAGCTTTTTTGGCGTGGAGGTAGGGTATCAATACGACGTGGCGATTCCGCTTTGTGCCGACCGTCTGCTGTCCGAAGATGGGAAAGGCCGCATGCCAATGGCACAGGCGTGGTGGTTGGCCGCGATGGGAAGGTTGAAGCCAGGGTGGACGGCGGAACGCGCGACGGCGCATCTGCAAGCGCTTTCGCCGGGAATTATGCAGGCGTCTTTGCCGCCGATGTATCGCCCGGATAAGGCCAAGCGGTATCTGGCGAACAAGTTGGTGGCCACCGGGGGAGCGACAGGTCTTTCGAACTTACGGCGCCAGTATGAGACGCCACTCTGGCTTCTGCTGGCGACCACCGGGCTGGTGCTGCTGATCGCGTGCGCCAACATTGCGAATCTGCTGCTGGCGCGAGCCAGTGTACGGGAGCGGGAGATGGCGATCCGGCTGGCGATGGGCGCCGCGCGGGGCAGGTTGATCCGGCAACTGTTGGCGGAAAGTCTGCTGCTGGCCGTGATTGGGGCGGCGCTTGGCGCGTTGCTGGCGCAGGTGCTGAGCCGCGGCTTGATTGCATTTTTGAGTACGGCGGACAATCACGTGTTTGTCGGGCTGGGTATTGATGGCCGCGTGCTTGGCTTTACGGCGGCGCTTGCCGTGTGTACCTGCCTGTTGTTCGGACTCTTGCCTGCATGGCGGGCGACCCGGTTGGCTCCCGCGGCGGCGATGCGGGCGGGCGGACGCGGATTGACGGCGGGCCGCGAACGTTTCGGGGTGCGGCGCGCGCTGGTGGTTTCGCAGGTAGCCCTCTCGCTTGTACTGCTGGTAGGCGCACTGCTCTTTGTGCGGAGTCTGCAAAATCTGATGTCAGTGGATGCGGGCTTCCGGCCGGAAGGTGTTGTTGCCGTAAACTTGGATCTTCGGCGGCCTGCATACAGTGAGGACCGGAGGGCGAATGTGTACCGCGATCTGCTCAGCCGTCTGAGCGCGGGGCCGGGCGTGATTTCAGCGGCGCAGGTCGGGTTTACACCGGTGAGCGGGAGCGGCTGGAATGGACGGGTCCACCCGGAGGGTACTTCCACTGAGAGCAAGGAGTCCAATTTCAACCGGGTGGGTCCGGGCTACTTCCGGACCATGGGCACTCCGTTGCTTGCCGGACGCGATTTCGACGACCGCGACTCGCTCTCTTCTCCGAAGATCGCGATTGTGAATGAAGCATTCGTGGCGCAGTTGTTTAAGGGTGTGAATCCGGTGGGCCGCTCGTTTCGCGTCGAAGGGGAGGCAGGCAAGCCGGACCCGGTCTATCAAATTGTGGGGGTGGTGCGGAACACCAAGTACCGGGAATTGCGCGAAGATTTCCTGCCGATCAGCTTTGTTCCGATGGCGCAGGACGAAAAGCCCGATGCCGGAGCCACTTTCGTTCTGCGCACGTCCGGCTCTTTCCGCGATGTGTTCAGCGGGGTGAAAACTGCGGTGGCCGCGGTTCATCCTGAGATTGGAATCGAATTTCGCGTGTTGAAGGTGCAACTGGAGAATTCGCTGCTGCGGGAGCGGCTGATGGCCACGCTATCCGGCGCGTTCGGGGTTATCGCGGGCCTGCTGGCGGCGCTCGGCCTGTATGGCGTAATCGCGTACATGGTGGCCCGGCGGCGGAATGAGATCGGCATACGCATGGCGTTGGGCGCGGATCGCGGCCGTGTGATCCGGCTGGTGCTGCGCGAGGCCGGCGTACTGGTGGCGGCGGGTTTGCTGGTTGGAACTTGCCTTGCGCAGTGGGCGGGCCGGGCGGCGAGCACGCTGCTGTTCGGCCTGAAGCCGAACGACCCCGCAACGATTGCCGGGGCCATGGGTTTACTGGCGTGCGTGGCCTTGATCGCGAGCTACGGACCGGCCCGGCGGGCGTCACGCCTGGACCCAATGCAAGCGTTGCGCGACGAGTAAAGTGCAAGAAACGCTCTCATTGCATTGTGGCTCTGATATCATGACGTCTAGATGAGTTTGCTATCTCCCAGATTGCAATTGCGGGTGTCGCAAAAGCAGATCTTGACCCCTGGCTTGGTGCAGATGGTCACGGTCCTCCAACTGAACCGGTTGGAACTGAAGGAGATGATCTCCCAGGAGATCGCCCTGAACCCTGTCCTGGAAGAGACCGCCGACGGCGTTGAGGAGATCACACAGGAAGAAGTGCAGGCCATGCTCGAACGGGAGCGTTCCTCTGAACCTGCCGATCAGTCGCTTCTGCAACAATTGAACTCCAATGATGGCGCCGGGGGAGGAGAATCGGAAACCGCGGAATTTTTCTCCGATAACGGAGCCTCGCCTGCGCCCGGCGATTTCACGCCGGATATCAAGTCGGATTTCACGTCCGCCAATGCTCCCGCCGAATCCGAAGCGCAGGAGCCCAAGAAAGAGTCCGATCCATTTGACGAGATCGACTTCGGATCGTTCTTCGAAGAATACCTCGACCCCGGTTATAAGACTCCGTCCGCCGAATCGGTCGAGAAACCGTCGTTTGAAACGTTCCTCTCCGCGCCTGTCACGTTGGCCGATCACCTGCAATCGCAGCTCAGCATCGAAATTCTTCCGGAAAACGTTCGCGAGGCGGCCGATTCCATCATCGGGAATCTCGACGACGACGGCTATCTCCTCATGTCCGTCGAGGAAATCGCCGCATCGGGCGAGCACAAACTCGAAGACGTAGAAGCCGCACTCAAAGCGGTGCAGTCGCTTGATCCTTCCGGCGTCGCCGCGCGGGACATGCGCGAATGCCTGTTGATTCAAATCGAGAGTCATAACGGGCGCGGCGGGGTCGCCTGGCAGATTATTTCCGATCATCTGAAGCTGCTGGAAACCCGGCAGTTCAAAGAAATTGCACGGCTGCTCGGCCGCCCTGTGGAGCACATTCAAATCGCGGTGGACATGATCCGCAGCCTGGACCCGCGCCCCGGCGTGCGCTTCAATGGCGCCGCAGCCCGCGCGGTGGAGCCGGATGTCTATATCACCAAGGACGGCGACGATTATCTGATCCAGTTGAACGATGAAGACCTTCCTCAGCTCCGGCTGAACGCGCAATACCGGCGCATGCTCGATCGCGATCATGAGCCGAGCAAGGAAGTCCGCAATTACGTCAAAGAGCGTTACGCATCGGCATTGATGCTGATGAAGAATATCGAGCAGCGAAAACAGACCATTTTGAAAGTTTGCCAATCCATCGTCCGCCGCCAGGGCGAGTTTCTGGACCGCGGAATTGATGAGCTGAAGCCGATGATGATTAAGGAGGTGGCCGAGGAGATTGGGGTACACCCGTCAACTGTGAGCCGCGCTGTAGCAAGCAAATACGCCCACACACCCCAGGGTGTCTTCGAACTCCGCTATTTCTTTTCTGAAGCAGTACAAGGCCCGTCCGGCGGCGGCACGCCGCTCCTGATTCTGAAGCGAAGAGTTAAGAAAATGATTGCGGAGGAAAACCCTTCGCAACCTTTAACGGATGAGCAGATCACCGCCAAACTGCAGAGCGAAGGTATTCAAGTCACACGCCGGACCGTGGCGAAGTACCGCGAGGATATGAAGATTCCTTCCACGCACCAACGCCGCGTCCGGGAATAGACGAGTTTGCACCCTCAGGCTGGGAGGTTGTACATACATGAACGTCACTTATACGGGAAAACAAGAAAAATTCTATCCTGCTCAAACGAAGAAGTTGGACGCCCGGTTCACAAAGCTGGCCAAGGTGTTGGACGGCAAGGGAGAGAAGAGCGCGCACGTCATCCTCACCAATAAACGCGGGCTCCACAACGCAGAGATTACCGTCAATTACCTGGATCGCGCACTGGTCGGCGCGGACGGCAATGGAGATCAATTCTTTGCTATCACCGCGGCAATCGACAAGCTGGAGAAGCAGATCCTAAAGGCCCGCGACAAGCGCCGCGAAGGCAAGAAGGGACCGAAAGCCTCCTGGGAGGAACAAGAACCGGTCACCGCTAAAGCTGGTGTCAGTTCCAAAGCTGCCGCCGCGAATTCCAAGCCGGCTGCCCCTGTGAAGGACGCAAAGCAAAAGGTATTCCGGGTCAATCATAAGGACACCTCTAAGCCGATGACACTGGATGAGGCCATGCTGGAACTCGGGGGAGATGGCGATTACGTCGTTTACCGCGATGCGCAGAGAGACTGCATGTCAGTGTTGCTGCGCCGCCCCGATGGGCATTTCGATCTCATCGAGAGCTGACGCGATTGGTCTCTAAGAGCGCACAAGCCGCCGTCCGCGGCGTCAAAGGAAAGACGAAATCGGCGGGCTTGGCCGCGGATGGCGAGTCTGTTGTGCGCAAGTTCCCAAAGAGTAAGGTTCCCACACAACCTGCCGCCTCTCATCTGGTAATCATCACCGGGCTAAGCGGCTCCGGCAAAGGAACGGTCCTTAAGAGCCTTGAGGACCTCGGATACTATTCGGTGGATAATCTCCCCATCGATCTGATTCCGAAATTTGCCGAGTTAACCAGGGACTCGCCGACCATCCGCAGAGCCGCTCTTGTGGTGGACATCCGCGAAGGAGAGGCCCTGCGGCGCTTTCCCGCCCTGTTCAAGAAGATCAAACGCGATCTTCCAGCGACGCTCGTGTTCCTGGAAGCTGGGGACGATTCGCTGGTTCGCCGCTTCAGCGAAACACGCCGCCCGCATCCGCTTGGAACGCAAAATTCGGTCGCCAGAAGCGTGCGCAGCGAACGCGAGCAGTTGCAACCCATCCGGGCCGTCGCCGACCATATTATCGACACATCCAAGTTCAACGTACACGAACTGCGTCAGGTGGTCTCCGAAACATTTGCGGGCGCGCACGCGAGCTCACCGATCCTGGTGAATGTGACCAGTTTCGGCTATCGCCATGGAGTGCCAACCGATAGCGACCTGGTCTTCGATGTCCGGTTCCTACCCAATCCGAATTACATTCCCGAATTCAAAAAGAAGACGGGTAAGCACGCCGGCGTCGCCCGTTATATCCGGTCCTTTCCGCAGACCACGGAATTCATTGAACGGATTTCGCAACTTCTGATCTATCTCCTGCCGCATTACATTAATGAAGGGAAGAGTTACCTCACCATCGCCTTTGGTTGCACGGGCGGCCACCATCGATCCGTGATGATCGCGGCGGACATCCAAAAGCGCCTGCGGAAGGCCGGCTACAAAGTAAAAGAAACCCACCGCGATATTCAGAAGGGTGTATAGCGGTCACTCGGGCCTCCAATTGAGTTGAGAGTTCAAACCCAACGATGGCGTTAGGCGAGGTGTTGATCACTTCATAGGAGAGCTGGTCACCTTCGGCAGTGACCCGTAGCTGCACATGGTCCGGGCCGGCTGCAAGCACGGCAGCGGCAGCAACCCAGATGGAGAACAATGCGACGTGACGCATAAGAATCCCTCCTCCCGGGATGTAATAGTTTACACTTGATCTGACAAAGGCAGCTAGATCACAACCCCTCGAACGCCGCCGCGTCTCAAGCAGCCCGGTCCCGCACCGTTACGTGCGCGGCACCTTCGTACATTTTCAGCTCTGCCACGGCCCCAAGCGGCCGGCCTGCAGCATCCACGCTGCCCGCCAGCACAACCTTCTTCGGCGCGAGCGCTCGCGCAACATCCGGCAAGTCCATAGATCCCGTTATACCGGGCACGAAATTCGCAAACGGATAATTGTACTGTTCCGTTTCCACAATGCTCCGGAACGAAACAAGTCCGCCGGACAGATACAATCCATTCCAATCCGCGTCCAGCCGCGCGGCATACAGCGCCGGAACGGTCATCTTCCCCTGAGCGGCCAAAACGATTCGCTTGCCCGCGGCGTCGGGATGCAACCGGACCGCGTTTATTACCGCCAACAGGTCCGTCACTCTCTGCCCAAGCAGCGGCCGGCCCAGAATCAATGACGACCACGCGTAATCCTCTTCGCTGTTGTGCTCTCGTGTATAGTGTGCCGCTCCGCGGCCGAACGCTGGAGTAAGATCGCCAACGCCCCGCAGATCCGGCACGCAGACAACGTATCCCTGGCTGGCGAGCGTCAAATAAAGCTCCCCCTCGTGCCATGGGCTGAGCCGGCCTGTAGGCTCCGCCAGCACCAGCGCCGGTTTCGATGCATCGGCGCGTTTCGGAACAAACATCCATGCCGGCAGGAACACGCCGCGCTCGGACTGAATCTCGATAGCCTCGATAGCCGCATCGCGCGACGGCACTTTCTTGAGCGTGGTAGCTCGCAAATCCCGCGACGGCATCACGGCACCTAACAGATCCAGCGCTCCGTTTCACCGGCCTCTTCACGCATAAGGAATGCGGCGTTTCACCGCCAAAAGCGCGCACCACATTGCCCTTTGGAGCCGCCCACAAAACTTCGTCGGTTTCCAAATTCGTCGGCGGCTCCTCCGTCACAGGCTGCGCCTCCCCCTTCAGCCACCGCCCCAGCCAACCATAGACCAACAACCTCGTATCGTAAGAGAGACCGTGCGGCAGAGGTGTCCCGCCCCAAGCCAGCCTGTCCGGATCTCCCAACACCCTGTACACGTTCTTTAGCTTCTGAAACTCTTCCCAACCGCTGGAAATATAATTCGGCGAGTAGGTGCCGAAGAAGTCCTTATCGCTCACCGTAATCAGCAGCGGCTTCGGCGCAAACTGATAAAGCAGATCCCATCGATCCCACCCGCGCGGCCCCGATCCCGGAAAGTTCTGCTCCGCGTCGTCAGTCGATCCCGGTGCAATAAAATCCTTACAAGCCACGTTCTCAGTATTCCCGCTGCAAATCACCGCAGCCGCAATCCGGTCGTCCACCGCAACCAGAAACATACTCAGCGTGCCGCCGCCCGACTGGCCCGTCGCCGCGAGCCGTTTCGTCCACCAGCGGATGCGACGCAAGAACGTCCAGGCTCCGCACCGCATCCCACGCCTGAAAGCGCGCAGCCGAGTCACCCGCCAGCAGCATCTGTTTGCCTGCCTGCGAATGCTCCGCCTCAGGTGACGAAAGCCTGGTTCGAACACCAGATGCATCGGGATAATAGATGCGCTCCCGCTGCCCCATCGGATCGAATCCGAGCACCATGTAACCGAACTGCACCAGACCCTGGCAGCAACGCTGATACGTGGCCGCAGCCTTCCCGTTCGGCGAATGTCCCATCTGAAAAAGAACACCAGGGTAGGGTGGCTTCCCAGCAGCCGGAATATACAAATTCGCGGTCACGTGTACATTTGGCTGGCTCTCGTAAATCAGCTTCTCCACGCGATACGCCGGTCTGGTGAACGATCCCGCCACGCGCGTGTGCAACGGCGTCCGCTCCGGCATACCGCCAACCAATTCCCAGAAAGTGTCCCGAGACCACCGCTGCCGCCGCGCCACGCTTCCCGCGTCTGTCAATTGCTGGAGCGCTTCATTGCGGCGCCCGTACGCATGCTCCGCCGCGCTCCCCAGAAACGGGAAGAATACGCGAGTAGTCCCGGTAAGAAACACCTGGATACCGTTCCTGTCCGTACAGTCCGCGGACCAGCGGCAAAGCGCCCAAAGAGATAAGCAGTTCCCGGCGTGTCACCAAAGAGTTATACCGCAATCAGCGCCTGATCCAAATCGCCGATCAGATCTTCCACGTCTTCTACGCCAACAGAAAGCCGGATCAGGCTATCGGAGATCCCGCCAATCCGGCGCTGCTCGGCAGGCACGGAGGCATGGGTCATGATCGCGGGATGTTCGATTAGGCTTTCCACGCCTCCAAGACTTTCCGCCAGCGCAAACACGCGGCAGCGCTCCAGCACCGTGCGGGCTTGCGCTAAATCCCCTTTCAAAATTACTGAAATCATTCCGCCGAACCCCCGCATCTGCCGTTGCGCCAGCGCATGTTGAGGATGAGACGCAAGGCCAGGGTAGATCACCCGCTCCACAGCCGGGTGACCGCTAAGCCACTCGGCCAGCGCCTGCGCATTACTACAATGCCGCTCCATCCGCAGGTGAAGTGTCTTCAAACCGCGTAGCGCCAGAAACGAATCGAACGGGCCTGCAATGGCGCCCACCGCGTTCTGCAGATACGCCAACCGCTCGCCTAATTCGGGATCGCTCACAACCACCACGCCTCCGATCACATCCGAGTGGCCGTTCAAATACTTGGTCGCGGAATGCACCACAATATCGAAGCCGTATTCAATCGGACGCTGCAAATAGGGGCTTGCGAATGTATTGTCGGCGACGGCCAGCAAACCACGCTCCCTCGCGATGGCCCCAATCGATTGCAGATCCACCAACTTCAACATCGGGTTCGATGGTGTTTCCACCCAGATCATCCGCGTATTCGGCTGCAAGTTGCTGCGCAGCATCTCCGGATCGGCCATGTCGATGAAGCTGAATTCCAAACCCGCCGAGCGCTTTCGTACCCGCTCGAACAACCGGAACGTGCCGCCATAAAGATCGTCACTTGCGATCACATGATCGCCCGTGTCAAGCAGTTCCAGCGCCGTCCCCATCGCCGCCAGGCCGGATGCGAATGCAAACCCGCGCGTGCCGCCTTCCAGATCCGCCACGCAGCGTTCATACGCAAAGCGCGTCGGATTCTGCGACCGCGAATATTCAAATCCCTTGTGAACGCCCGGACTCTGTTGCACGTACGTGGACGTAGCATAGATGGGCGTCATAATTGCGCCCGTAGAAGGATCGGGCTCCTGTCCCGCGTGGATGGCGCGCGTTCCGAATCGATAAGGCATCCATTCAGCTTAATGAAGTTTGCGCCGCAGATGGTTCAGAAGATCCGATCGCGTGATCAATCCCACAAACAAATCGCCCTCCACCACAAGAGCCACCAAGCCGCGATCCAAAATGTTGTAAACCGCTTCAATCCCCGCGTCAGCTGAAATCGTCTCAAGCCGGCTGGTCATCGCCAGCCGCACCGGAGAGTCAAATCTGGCCGCGTCGCCGTGAATCGCCAGAAGCAAATCCGATTCGTCCAGCACCCCAACACACCGGCCCTTCTCCACCACTGGTACCTGCGAAACATCGGCCATCCGCATCCGCTGGAATGCGGTCAATAAGGTGTCTTCCGGTGTCACCGTGATCACCGCGCCTTCTTCGTAGCGCCGGGAAATCAGTTCGCGAAGCGTTCCGCTGGCCGGGCGCTCCAGGTAGCCCTGGTCCAGCATCCAATAGTCGTTGTACATTTTCGACAGATACTTTGCGCCGGTGTCGCACACAAACGTGACTACACGCTTCGGCGCGGTCTGTTCGCGGCAGTATCGCAGAGTGGCAGCCAACAGCGTGCCAGAAGAGGACCCCGCAAAGATTCCGGTGCGTCTCAACAATTCCCGAGCAGTCTGCAAACTCTCCGCGTCACCGATGCTGTAAACGCTGCGCACGCGCGAAAGGTCTGCAATGGCCGGCACGCAGCTTCCGCCAATCCCTTCCACCACATAGTTGCCCGATGGCACGTGCTTTCCGGTGCGTACAAATTCCGCAAGTGAGGAACCATCTGGATCGGCCAGCACCATTTCCGCGTCAGGCTGAACGCGCGCGAAAAACCGGCTGAGTCCCGTCAACGTTCCACCAGAGCCCACTCCGCACACAATTGCATCTACACGGTGATCCATCTGCCGCCAGATTTCCGGTGCAGTGGTAGTTTCATGCGCCAGCGGATTTGCCGGGTTCCCAAACTGATCCATGTGATGAAACCGGGGACTTTCCCTGGTAATCTGGGCCGCCATGTCCTGGTAATAATCGGGATGGCCCGGCCCCACATCCGAGCGTGTCAACCGGATATCCGCTCCCAGCGCTCGGGCGTGCGCTATTTTTTCCAGTGACATCTTGTCGGGAATCACCAAAATGATGCGATAGCCCTTCACCGCCGCAACAAGGGCCAGCCCGATCCCTGTATTGCCCGCGGTCGCCTCCACCAACGTATCGCCCTGGTGCAGCACGCCGGACCGCTCCCCCGTCTCAATCATCGCGACGGCCATCCGGTCTTTGATGGATCCACCCGGGTTCTGCGACTCGAGTTTCAGATATAACTCGCACAAGCCCGTATCGAAGCCGGTCAACTGAACAAGCGGCGTATTTCCAATCAAGCTCAGCGCTGGCGGCGTGGGCACTAGCAGGTCCTCCTTAAGTATCGACTGTCTCATCCACCCAGTGTTTCATCCCAGCGGCCTCGCCCATCACTCACCGGGAAAGAGAAACAACAAGATCCGCACTGAGTCTTATCTGCTGATGTTGCAAAAAACAAATGGTGGGACCATCCCGATTCGCCCCTTTGGCCGCACGGGAGTATCTGTCTCTGCCCTGGGCTTCGGCGGACACCACCTGGGAGACGCCAAGGATGAACCCACGGCGATCCAGCTTGTGGAAACCGCTCTCGATAACGGCGTCACCTTCTTCGACAACTGCTGGGAATACCATCGCGGCAAAACCGAAGACTGGATGGGAAAAGGTTTAAAAGGGAAACGCGATCGCGCTTTCCTGATGACTAAGGTCTGCACCCACGGCCGTGACAAGGGTTTAGCCATGCAGATGCTGGAAGAATCGCTCCGCCGCTTGCAGACCGATCATCTCGACCTCTGGCAAATTCACGGCGTCAGTTTCGAAAACGACCCACAACTCTTCATCCGGCCCGGCGGCGCCGCCGAAGCCCTGACGCAGGCGAAAAAGGAAGGCAAAGTACGTTTCGTTGGCTTCACAGGCCACAAAGATCCCGCCATTCATCTCGCCATGTTGAAAAGCGGATTCCCATTTGACTCCGTACAGATGCCGCTCAACCCGTTCGATTCCAGCTTTCACAGTTTTGAAACAAACGTGCTGCCCGAATTGCGGAGCCGTGGCATCGCGGCGCTCGGAATGAAGCCAATCAGCGGCCACGGAGACCCGGTCAACGGGGGTGTTCTCACCGCCGAAGAAGCTCTCCGCTATGCCATGAGCCTGCCCGTCGCCACTACCATCACTGGTATGGAGCGTTTGGAAGTTTTGCAACAAAACTTGAAAGTGGCCCAGGGTTTCCAGCCGCTGCAGGCGACGGAGATGGCGGCTCTGCGCGACCGCTGCCGCCAATACGCCGGTGATGGCCGCTACGAACTTTACAAGGTGTCCTTGAAGTTCGATAACCCCGAAGCCCGTCTGGCCCACGATTTTCCGCTGGATACATCGCAGGCCGAAGTGAAGGAAATGATAAAGGCCACTCAGAACACCGGTGATCCGTTTCCGGCAGTGAAATAGGTGACGTGAAATAGTCATGTCGATTCGAGACCGTTTAACTCGCAGAACATTCATTCAGGCCGCGGGCATGACTGGCGCGGGCGGCGCGTTTGCGCAATCGGGCGGCGCCGTGCCGAAACGGCCCATGGGAAAGACGGGCTTGCAGGTCTCCATTATCGGCGTCGGCGGCTATCATATCGGGTCTGCAAAGGACCAGAATGAAGCCACGGCAATCGTGAACCAGGCATTGGATGCGGGTGTAAACTTCTTTGACAACGCCTGGGAATATCATCATGGCGAAAGTGAAGAGCGCATGGGCCGGGCTCTCAAAGGCAAGCGCGATCAGGTGATCCTGATGACGAAAGTCTGCACGCACGGACGCGACAAGAGTGTCGCCATGCGCATGCTGGAGGAGTCTCTCCGCCGCCTCCAAACCGACCACCTGGACGTCTGGCAAATCCATGAGGTTGTCTATTTCAACGATCCCGATCTCATCTTCCGGCCAAATGGCGCCGCCGAAGCCTTGACGCAGGCGAAAAAGGATGGCAAAGTACGATTCACCGGTTTCACGGGGCACAAAGACCCTACGATTCATCTCAAAATGCTCTCGCACGATTTTCCATTCGACACCGTACAAATGCCCCTGAACTGCTTCGATGCAACGTTCCGCAGTTTTGAAACGCAAGTATTGCCGGAACTGCAGAAGCGTGGCATCGCGCCTTTCGGGATGAAAAGCCTGGGCGGCAGCGGCGAGATGGTGCGCAAGGGAGCCATCACACCCGCCGAAGGTCTCCGCTACGCGATGAGTCTCCCGGTCGCGACCACCATCAGCGGAATGGAATCCCTGGATGTGCTGAAGCAGAACTTGGAAATTGCACGCAACTTTCAGCCGATGCCAGCCAAGGAAATGCAGGCCTTGCGCGACCGCTGCCGCCAGTATTCCTCAGATGGGCGATTGGAACTCTTCAAGACCACGAAGAAGTACGACGGCGACCTGGGGCGGGAGCAACACGGTTTCCCAACCGCCGAACAACTTCCGGCTTGATGTTCGGTCGATGACCACTCCGCGCCAATCTGGCTCGGGGCCAGGTAATAGTGCCATCCGCCGGAAAACAGAAACATTCTTCCCTAGAAAAGTGTCTCTTGAGAGGGCCTAAAGGCTGTTTGCAATACCAATTGCTGACCCGAAGTAGGACGGCAGCAGCAGGCTCAAGGAGTCCGAAACTTCACATATGCTCAACAGCAGAATTGCAGTTCTCACGATTATGACTTTGTCGATTCTTGCTCGGCCCAACTCGTCTACGCTTGCACAAGTTGCCGGGTCGGAGACGCATACTTGGTCCGGTACTCTTTTCGACACCGCGCGAACGGACTGCGGCCCGGAGGTGAAACAGTCCAGTTCACCGGGTACCTGCCCCGTCAGCATCTGTACGGTTACCTTCGGCATCACGTTGCCGGACGGCAAGTCCTACAAATTCGATGAGGGAAGCAATCCCAAAGCCGTCTACGCACTCCGGAAAAGCCGGAAAGCAAGCAAGCTCGTTTTTGGATACTGGCAGACAGGAAAAGTATCGAGCACTATCACCGCCCGAGTCACAGGAACGCTCACGAGTGACACGTTGAACCTCGACACTATCAAGATTGATTGACAAACCTGCCTGGATGGGCGCGAACTTGGCCGTGCGCGCCATAGCGCGAGCCTCGCACTTTTGGCGTGGCTACCTTCTCCCGCTCTGTGGCTTCCTCGCGCGGAACTTCGTGCTGCGTCCGATCAACTTTAGGGGGCGGGTTGGAGAGCAGGGAAGCCGATTGTGTCCTTGCTGACCTTGTACGATGCAAGTTCGTCCTTGAACGCCGCACGCGCCTGAGTATAAGTAGCGCAAACCCGGGTCTGTTATTGACATCCTATAGGAGCGGGTGTACTATTATATAGACGTTCTATAGGGACGACATTCCATGGCACAACAGACCAACCTTCTTCAAGGAACGCTCGATTTATTAATCCTTAAAGCTCTCGCTGTGCGTGAAATGCATGGCTTGGGCATCTCACGCCGCATTGAGCAGATGACGAACGGAACTTTCCAAGTGAAGCCCGGCTCTCTATTTCCGGCGCTGCACCGCATGGCGGAGGCTGGCTGGCTTTCGGCCTACTGGGGAGAGTCCGAAAGCAACCGCCGGGCCAAGTTCTATCGCATTACCACCTCTGGCATGCGGCAACTCGTGACGGAAACCGAGCAGTGGGAGCGTATTTCGCTCGGAATGACTTCCGCCCTTCGGACTACCTAGGAGACCCTTGCGATGTCCTTATTCAATCGTGTTTCCGGGATCTGGCGGTGGCTCGTCCACAGAAATCGGGTCGAAGCTGACCTCCATGGGGAGCTGCGTGCGTATCTGGATCAACTGTCGGACGAGAAGATCCGGCAAGGGATGACCGCCTCCGATGCGCGCCGGGCGGCTCTTGTTGAGATCGGTGGCATCGAGCAAGTAAAGGAAGCCTGCCGGGATCAATGGAGCTTGCGCTGGTTTGATTCGGTTGTGGCCGATGTTCACTATGGTTTTCGCGGACTCGCCCGGACTCCTGTGTTCTTTTTGACCGTAGTGATTACCATCGGCCTTGGACTGGGGCTGAACACGACCCTCTTCACGCTCTTTGACGCCTATGTCCTTCGCCCGCTTTCCGTTCCCAATCCGTACAGTCTTTACGAATTTACATGGACGAATCGCGCCGGTAACGGGCACGTCTTCAATTGGCCCGAAGCCGAATCTCTGCGCCGGCAGAAGCTAGTGTTCACGGACGTTCTTACGGCCCAGCGGTTGTTGACCAGGGTCGACGGGAACCAGCTTTTCGGTCAACTCGTGTCCGGAAACTACTTCACTATGCTTGGCCTCGGCGTTGATAAGGGCAGACCGCTTCTACCGGGAGATGCTGCAACGCCGAGCAGCGGCGCCGTCATGGTGCTCGGTTACGACGCTTGGCGCGGAAAATTCGGCGCCGATCCTGGCATACTCGGCCGAAAAGTGTACTTGCGCGGGCACGCCGTGGAAGTCGTGGGCATCGCAAGACCGGGATTCACCGGCCTTGGATCCATACCCGCGGAGTTCTGGGTGCCCCTGACATTAGCCCCTCTGGTTGCCCCAGGGCGCCAGGACGCCTTGTTCCTTACGGTAACGGGCAGGCTTAAACCTGGAGTTTCAGTCCAGCAAGCGGGAGCTGCCCTCGGTGTTTGGTCGAAGCAAATGACGGCGGACCGGCCTGAATCCGAGCGGGCAGTAGGCACGATGCTGGTCTCGCGAGCGACCATGATTCCTCCGGCTCCCGATTTGCTTGCCGCCATGACGCCAGTGTTCGTTGCCTTCGCCCTGGTCATTGTGATCGCGTGCGCCAATGTTGCGAATATGATGCTTGCCAGGGCGCTGGCTCGGCAGCGCGAGATTGGCATACGAGTCTCACTCGGCGCGGGAAGATCCCGGCTCATCCGGCAACTTCTTACCGAAAGTCTCTTGTTGGCCGTGCCCTCGGCTCTGGTGGGCCTGGCCATTTCGGAACTGACCCTGTGGCTGGCACAGCACGCCGTCCTGGCGACAATACCGCCGGCATACGCCTTCGCCTTTCACCTTCCGGACCTGTCTCTCGATTTCCGGATCTTCGGTTTTGTCATTCTGGCCGCCCTCGGAGCCGCGCTACTCTTCGGACTGATTCCAGCCATCCAGGTCACCCGTTCAAATCTAACGCTGGCGAACCGGGGTGACTTCAGCGGTAGCTTCCGCAAGTCGCGTCTTCGCACGGCTTTGGTCGTGGGTCAGGTGACTGTTTGTGTTCTGCTGCTGATCTGTTCGGCTGTGATCCTTCGAAGCCGGGAACATATGTCGCGCCAGGACCTCGGATTTCAAACACGAGGGGTGTTCTATATCCGTGTGTCCGACGCTTTCCGGACTCGCGTCGCTGAACGGCTCCGTCAGGATCTGGGCAGCGGTGCGGCCGCCACAGTGTGGCGGGTTCCGTTGCATGGCAGACTCCGGACCCTTCCAGTGAGCCCGGTGGGCAGCTTCAGCAGCATGCTCGCCGGCTATAATTTCGTTTCGCCCGAGTACTTCCCCATTCTTGGCATCCCGATCGTGGCCGGACGAAACTTCACCCCGGAGGAAGCGCGAGCCGAAGGAGCAGCCGTGATCCTCAGCGAGGCTACCGCACGGCTTTTTTGGCCGAACCGCAATCCCCTCGGCCAGTCGATTCGCATTGCGCGGGACGGGCCGCCTAACCAATGGGACAAGCGTCCAAGTTACCTGACCGCTACTGTGGTTGGTGTCGCACGTGACGCCGTAAGTGGTTACATTGGCGACGGAGTGGATTCCACTTGTATCTATTTCCCAACCAGTGCCCATGCGCCGGGCAACGAATCGCTGCTGGTGCGCATGGCCGGGGAAACAAGCACCGCGAACCGTCTTCTTAAGTCTGCCGTGGACCGCGTGGCACCGGCTGCCGCTGACCAGATGGCCGCCATGGACGAGGTTCTGGCCATTCAGCTCTATCCATTTCGTGTGATGTTTTGGATTTCCTTATGCCTGGGCGGGCTCGCACTCCTTCTCGCGGCCACCGGCATTTACGGCGTGACGGCATATTTAGTCAACCAGCGCACCAAAGAGTTCGGAATCAGAATGGCCCTTGGGGCCACGGCGGGAACCATCATCCGCGCTGTGTTGTCGCAATCCCTGCGGATGGCGCTCTGGGGTGCCGCCCTCGGTATTTTGCTGGCACTGGCCATCTCACCTTTTTTCGCCCATGAGATGGAGGCAGTCGATCCTTACGACGGCTTTGCCTATCTTACGGGAACTTTGCTAGGCATGATAGCGGCGCTCGCCGCATCATTCTTCCCTTCATGCCGGGCCGCACGTATCGACCCGGCAGCGTCGTTGCGTTGCGACTAGGATCACGCCGGACTGGCGCCATCGCGCGGGCCTAGCGCTTCTTCGGCTTGGCCGCTTTCTCGCGCCCGGCGACTTCCTTCGCGCGGAACTTCGCGATGCGTCCGATCAACTTCACGGGGACGGGCTCGGCGAGCGGGAAGCGGATTGTGCCCTTACTGACCTCGTACGGTGCAAGCTCGTCCTTAAACGCCGCGACGGCGCGTCCACTTGCGGGGTAGAGCGAATAGTGCCGCTTCCACCCAGCGAAGTAGAGCACAGGGCCACTGTGCAGTTTGTACGCGGGGATCTTGTACGAGATCACTTCCTCGGCTCCGGGCACGGCCTTACGGATGGTGCTCCGCACGCGCGTGAGTATTGCCTGCACGGCCTCAGGTTGCGAGGCGACGTACTCGTCGACGGACTTGAAGCCGGTCTTTGCCATCGTGATTCCAGTCTTCTGGCTCGGCTTGGTGCCCTATCGGCGGTGGCCGAGCAGCCGAGTACTACGGATTATCTCACGGGAAATCTGTCTAAGCCGTTATCTGGGAAGTTGAACCGAACCGCAAAACTCATCTCGGAATTCGCCGGCTTGATCCTCAAGCCAGAGTGATTTTCAGAGTCGCGTGGAACTCTAGACAGATTTGCAACGCGCCGCTAAGAGGTCTGTTGCCTCAGTGATGTCTATGTCCGCGATGAGCAACCCTCGCTTGCCGTAGGGCTGGTAGCTGAGCAGCGTCCCGTCGGGCCGCACCACGGCTGAAGTGGTCGGCGACCCAGCGCTCGCACAGTTTACAGTGGCGAAAAAGCACGTATTCTCGGCGGCGCGGCACAAGGCTGCTTTTTCATGGAATGAGTTCGCAGGATCGGCGAAACTCGAGGGCCGATAGCCGCCGGGCTCGGCTTCGTGGAAATGAGGGTGGAATACAATGTGTGCGCCGCGCCGGGCGGCCCAGCGGACCGTTTCCGGATAGCGCCACCCTTCATGACAAATGGCGACACCGAATGTCAGTGGGCCGGTTTGGAAAACTCGCCTCCCAGAGCCGGGCGAATAGGTACCCTCCTCGGAGGGGTCAAGCTGCACTTTGTCCTGGAAACCGGCAATCGTTCCGTCCCGATTGATGACCAGGGCGGTGATCAAAAGCGCACCGTCGGCGACGCGTTCGGTACCGAGAACGACCGCGAGATTTGCCTGCGCGGCAGCCGATGCAATGACGGACCACGCGCGTTCGAGGAATACAGGATCGGGGGGCGGCGCTAGCTTCCCAATGCCCCGGTAGCCGGGAATGAAGCATTCCGGAAAGCAGATGAGGCCGGCGCGCTCGATGGACGCTTGAGCGATGGCTTGTTCGGCCAGCGTGATCGACTCCTCAGGAGTCGCCGGGAATTCGATGTTGGCGAGCGCGATGCGAAATGTGCTCATTCGGCGCCTGTCCGTTCGAGGGAGAGGCAAAGAGGGTGAACTGAACTTGAACCGCGTGACACCTACCCCATACTAGCCCCATCCGGTAGTCTGGAAAGAGCAGGAATCAAAAACGATGGAAGTGCACCTCACGCCCGATCTGGAACAGCAGCTCAACGATGTCGCGGCAAAAGCTGGCCGTGGCGCCGAAGCGTTTTTTGAAACCTGCGTCATCGCGGAGAAGAACTGCTTAAGCATTCTCCGCGATGACCGCTGACCGAGGCTTTGACCTCCCCGCCCCGAAGCGGCCCAAGACATCGCTGACATTTGGGAATACATTGCCACCGGTAAACTCGTGGAGCAGGAGTAACTTGTGGCCCAGGCATAGACCTAAGCGCCAGAAAAAAGCAAATGCCCGAAGGTTCCTTGTCCCGAGTTGACAGGTTCGAAGTGCCTAACATCCGCCTGGCTCGCGGCTCTGAAAAGTTAGTACCGGCAAATGCACACTCCTGTCCACCGTGCGCCTGACCCATGTTCGCGGGTCACAAATCTCCAAAATAAATCGTCCACCCCACAATCAGCCACTTACAACGAATTCCAACATCCCCCGTTTCGTTTCCTCCACCTCATCCTGTACCCTCAAGCCAGTAAAGGAAGGTATACACATATGATTTCCGATCGTCAGCAAGCCGCGAACATCCGCAACGCGCAAAAGAGCACTGGCCCTTCCACAGCCACCGGCCTCGCGCGCTCTTCCCGGAACGCCACCACCCATGGCCTGACCGGTAACGAAGCGCTACTTGAATCCGAGGACACCGAAGCGTTTGATCGTCACATGGAAGCCTACCGCGCCGAGCATCGTCCGGCGAACGAACAGGAGGCATTCTACGTCGTCCAAATGGCGGAAGCCGCCTGGCGCTTGCGCCGCGTTCGCAAGTTTGAGTCCACCATCCTCAGCGAAGCCAATCCGCTCAACGAAGTCCTGAAACTCAGCCGCTACGAAGCCGCCATTGAGCGCTCCTACTACCGCGCGCTCCGCGAACTGAAGCAACTCCATGCAGTGCGCCGTCAACAGAAACTCGCCGCCATTGATGCATACATCACCGGTCCCATCGCAGGCTCCAACCGCGTCATGCCCAGCGCCGATGAAACTCAAACCGCGGAAATTACAAAACGAACCCATTCCCAAAATCGAACACCACCCCCCAGCGCCGAATCCCTCGGTCTCCAAGACCCCGAAGTCGAGCGCATGGTCGATCAAGTAGCGCAAATCGCCCGGAAGCATCGCTGAGCCGCGCTTACAATGGGAAGACTCCATGCCAGCCGTCATCACTGAAATCGACGTCCCTCTTTCGGGCGAGCTGAAGATCGCCATCGGCACCATCGTCACGCCGTCCGCCCGCGATCTCGCCCGCACCCGTGGAGTTAAACTAACCGAGGTTCCAAAGGACCAGGCAATCGCCATCGCGCCCCCCGGCTGCACTATCGCCATCGGCGCCGACCACGGCGGCTTCGCACTGAAGCAAGCCCTGAAACCAATCTTCGAGGAGCTCCGCATCACCCTGATCGACGTCGGCGTGCAGGATGAAAAACCTGCCGATTATCCCGATATCGCTGAAAAAGCAGCCGAGGCGATCACATCGGGAAAGGCCACCCGAGGCGTTCTCATTGACGGGGCCGGCATTGGCTCCTGCATGGCCGCCAACAAGGTTCCGGGCATCCGCGCAGCCCTGTGTTATGATAAGGCTTCCGCTCGAAACAGCCGGGAACACAATGATTCTAATGTCCTTACCTTGGGCAGTCGGCTCTTGACCCAGACCCAGGCCGAAGAGGTTTTGCGCGTCTGGCTGACCACTCCCTTCGCCGGTGGCCGCCACTTGGCCCGCGTGCAAAAAATAGCCGAAATTGAGCGGCGGTATTCAAAGTGACCTCCACTGAGCTTGACCAACTTGTTGCCGAAATCGGAGAGGAAATCCTCAACCGGATTGGTGGCCCCCGGCTCTCGAAAGCTGAAGGTCTCAATGTTGCGGACCTCGTCTGCCCCGGTTGCACCGGCCGCTGTCCCCAGACCTGCGCGAAAAAAACGAAGGACATCGTCGCCGCCGGTGCCGATCGTGTTTCCGCCAGTGACCGCCTCACCAAAGTGGACCCGGTCATCGCGGCCTTCATCGATCACACCATTCTTCGCCCCGATGCGAATCGCGACGACGTCGTAAAGGTCTGTCAGGAAGCCCGAAAATACTCCTTCGCCAGCGTCTGCGTGAATCCCTACTGGGTGCCGCTCGCCGCTCAACAGTTG
>JBBPYD010000012.1:0-13964 GCA_038200305.1 Bryobacterales bacterium | reverse complement strand
ATTGTCACAGACGCAACCTGCCCTTTGGCGGTGACAACACAATGGACGTCAACCGAAATAGACCTGGATATTTGCCGCTTCAGATATTCGGGAACGACGATGGCAATCTGGCGGCGCGGCGAAGGGGGTGTGACCTGGGATCCGGTATCGTTTTGGATTGCAGGACGTGGCGGATCTGGGGCATCGATTTGAATTGGGAGTGACGGAGGCTGCGGTATTGGGAGAACCGGCTGGCTCAGATTAAACTGTTCTGTCTGGACCTGCGCTCGTTGCGGATTTGCTAAGACAGGTAAAACAAATTTTTTCGGAGGCGGTGAGCGGCGGGGAAGCGCGGATAACGTGCCAGCTGCCTTTGGCTGCATGTCAGGGTGGACCAACGGCTGCTGGGGTTCCGGGCGATCCACGATTACCGGAGAAGGCCGAAGAGACGCGAATTGGGGGGAACGAGTTATTGCCGGTTCTTTCTCATACAAGGCTGCGGCTGCAAGAAAAAGAATCAGCGCAACTATCATGAATATCTTTTTGCCTACGCGTGCGGCCGCACCGGTAAGCGGTGGCGTGAATGAGTTGATGGCGAACGTCAAACTCGGCTCATTCACTAGAAACCGTACACTGCCGCGCAGAAAAACGTCGGCAATCAAGCGGCCCGTCGCCGATCTCTCAAACGCCACAAAAATATTTTCGGAATCCCGGAAGTAATGCGCAAACAACGCGAGCGTATGTGGAAGATGGTTGGCATCCCGGTTATTACGCAGGGTGTATAACCCAATTACAGGACGCTGGTGGGTGATTATCCTCTTGGAAAGTAATTCTTCCAGGCTCAGGTCATCGGGTGAAAGCGCGTCAACCGGCCGGAATAGATCTATCGTTATCAGAGTCCGGCTTCCGTTAATTTCGAAACGGCCAAATACAATTCCAGTTACATCGTTATGGGTCTTTGGATGCGCCAGCCCCAGCGAAATTTTTGCAGCAACTTCCGCGGGAATCGACACCGCTAAAGTTGTCCCTGGGATATCCCATAGGACACCCGCTTGCCGAGTTAATAACTTTTTCGAATTGCCGGCGCGGAGGAAGCCGATATTCGCATGGCCGACCGAAATTCTAGCCGTGTTTGCCCAACCCGCTTTCATCAAACCTAACACCCGCATGATGATTGAATATCACAATTTCACCCAAATCTTGCATGAAATAGCCTGATCACACGGTTAGTAACTATTTTTGCACTACTTCTTGAGTACCATGATTCCGTCACCGTAGACGGCAAATCCCGGAATCGAGACTGGAAGTTTGCCGGTAATCGGAGTCTCACCGTAGAGCGCTTTAACTACCGCGGCTTCCGAAGGTGGCACGGTGCTGAAGGTAGCCGCGTACGACCCAACGGCAGGAAAGTTTCGCAAGAGGTAAGGGCTTCCGAGTGCAATCAAAATCACGGGCGCGTTTCCGTTTATTAAGGCTGTGACCACGCCTGAAAGATTACCTGGGAGCGCAACATTGCCCCGGTATTCCCGAGCGCTGACAAAGGCCGCGACGACGTTTGTTTCGCAGCCGGACATCGTTTGAAGGGCTTGGCCGATCTCCACCTGTGGCGCAAGCGGATCCAACACCACATAACGGGTATCTTTCGAGCGTTTCTGCAATTCGTCAACCATTCGCCTGCCCTGCTGTCCGCCGCGGCTCTCCGTAAGAATGAACCAGCACGCGCCCGCTGGATTTTTCAATGGCACGGCGTTCCCGTCATTCTTCACTAACGTAACCGCACGGTCCGCCGTCTCCTGCGCCTTCTCCATAGCTTCCGGCGATTCAATCACGTCGCTGATCTCTTCCGTGTTCACCAGCTTGCTGCGATTCAGTCCAACCCGGGCCTTGGCCGACAGCACTCTGGCGGTACTCTGCTCAATACGCTTGCGCGTCAGCCGGCCGGAGTTTACGGCGCTCACCACCGCGCGAATCGCTTCTTCGGGATTGGGAGACATCAGCAGAACGTCAGCCCCGGCTTCAATGGCCCGCACCGCGGCTTCACCAGGCGAATACAGCTTCGTGAGTCCCTGCATATCCATCGCGTCCGTCACGATCAAGCCGTTGAAGCCTAGATCCTTGCGCAGCAATCCGGTAAGCACCGCTGTGGATACCGTCGCGGGGACTTCGGGCTTGTCCAGCGCCGGTACAGCCATGTGCGCCGTCATCACCGCATCCACTCCATCCTCAATAGCGGCGCGGAAGGGGACCAGTTCCATGGAATCCATACGGGCTCGATCCGCGGGCAAAACCGGCATTCCCATGTGGCTGTCCACGTTGGTGTCGCCATGACCGGGGAAATGCTTGACGGTCACCAG
Organism: Bryobacterales bacterium; assembly: GCA_038200305.1. Classification (GTDB taxonomy): domain Bacteria; phylum Acidobacteriota; class Terriglobia; order Bryobacterales; family Bryobacteraceae; genus JANXXV01. Next base: position 11,631 of record JBBPYD010000012.1, on the reverse strand, counting down.
CACCCGGTCTTTCGGATCGGAATGGGCGCCATCAATGAACGCTTTCACCTGCGCGGCTACATCCTGCGGATTCTCCCCGAACGACCGGGTGTTGATGATCGGGTTGTCCGGATTATTGTTCACATCCGCATCCGGAGCAAAGATCCACTGCACTCCAAGGGCGCGAGCCTCCTGGGCCGTCGCTAACCCGAGATACCTGGTTAACGCGAGATCGTGTGCAGCACCATACGCCATCAGATGCGGAAACTTCGTTGTACCGGCAACGCGCATGGAGGCCCCGCGTTCGAAGTCGGCGCCCACCATCAAGGGCACCCTGGCAAACTTTTGCAATCGATTTAGAAAGGTGGCCATCGCGTAGGGCTCGGCGTTTCGCACCGAACCGTTGATTACACGATTCACCACGATCATGCCGCCGACTCTTACGTCACGCACCTGATGGACGAAGCCGCGGTACTGCCGGGATCGCGAACCCGGCGCTTCACCGTAAGAAGCTATGACGACTAACTGCGCCACCTGATCGTGCAGCGGCATCAACTTCATAGTCCGCTGCACCCACTGACGCTCGCTTGCGGAAAGCTTGTCTACACCGGTTTTGGAAATGGCCGCGGACTTAGGAGAGGTTGTCTTTGCGGGAGTGACCGGAGTGGCAGACCGAACCACCAATGCGCTCAATAACAGGGCGGCCAGAATTCTGCCAGAGGGCATGCCTTCACACACCCTGGCTTTTTTTCCGGGTGGCGCTCTGCAATTGGGATCGCACCGGTTTCTTGGGTGCTTTGGCCCGCAGCAGACGGTTCACCGCGCGCACCAAATGGGAAATCTCGTTGCTGCTCTTGGCCACCACAACATCCGCTCCCGTGTTTTGCTCAGTCAATCCGAGGGCGTCCACCATGCCTGAGATTAACACCACTGGAACATCAGGCCGTTCGCTCTTGATTTGCGCGATCACTTCGGCGCCATTCATCCTTGGCATCTTGTAATCCGTCACAACGAGATCAAATTTTCCATCGCTAAACTGCTGAAGACCGTCTTCACCGCAAGAAGCGGTTACGATTGAATATCCCTGCTCCTCCAAGATGCTTTTCCGCGCCATCAGACCCTGGCGGTTATGATCGATCAGCAGAATTTTAAGCGGCGGGACCGGCGGAGCAGCATTCGAAATTTTCATTGGACCAAGTGAAAGTAACAAAGCTGAAACCAAGTGTCAACGGATTTGTATCAGCTTCATAACTGGAAAGATCCAATGCTTGACTTTGCAAGTAACTATTACTCCACCGCGCGAGGTGCGTTGTATCCAGCCTTTGCGATTACGGTGTACTTCATGGGCTTGCCCTTCTCATCCACAACGCGCAGCGGCTCACCTGTAGCGGGATTCACAAGCTCCACTTTGATGTGGCGATACTTTCCATCCTTGGCTTGATTGGTTGGGCTGTACGCCAACGAATACTGATTGCGCAACGAATCTTGAATCGCACGGAAGATGCTGGGGAACTCACCGTAAAAACGCGGGAAGAATGCCTGGCCGCCCGATTCCTTCGCGAACGTGCGCAGTTGATTGTCCGCCTGCAGGAAGTCGAGTCTCGCGATCGGTCCCATCGCATTGCGGGCGTCATAGTATTCCCTCAGCGCCTGCATCAGCCCGATCGCATAGATCGGCACGCCGGCGGTCTGAATGATCTTGCGCGTCTTGTCGAAGGTAAGCTTGCTGAACGTGTCGATGCCGGATGAGATCAAGACAATTGCCTTGCGGCCTTCAATGTCGGCCATGCGATCCGCGGTATCCGTCAGTGCATCGAACAGATTCGATTCAGAGAAGGCGGCAATGCGCAATCGTTGCATGGCTTCCTGCGTCTTGCTCCGGTCCGTGGTAAAGTCCGAAAGCGTTTCCGGCCGGATATCATAAGCCACGATGGCGACGAAATCGTCTTTCTTCAACGATTCAACGAAGCCGTACGCGGCTGTCAAGGTCTGATACCAGCTTTCGGTGTAGTAGCTCTGGTAACGGTTGCTGAACTCGATCACCATGCAAACCGTCATCGGCGCCTCGCCTAAGCCAAACGTGGTGATTGGCTGGGGCACATTGTCTTCCAGGACACGAAAATTGCCGCGCGGGATGTTTGGTATGAAGTGCCCCTTATTGTCCATCACGGAGACATCCACCGTCACGGCCGTGACGTCGCTCTTAAAGCTGGGGCCCTGGGGAAGTTGATCCTCTTTCTTGCCGAACTTGGAAGGGATCTTCGGCATGTCGGCCTCGGCTGGTTGGCCGTCCTTTTTCCGCGGTTTGGCTACCGTTTCGGATGATTCTTTGTTCGGCCCCTGCTGGGCGGCCACGAACTGCACGGCAAGAAAGCCGGCAACAAGTGTGAGGAGAAGTAGGATGGAAAGCTTTTTCATTCTAGGGATACCTTTGAGCGAACTATACCAGAATAAAGACGTCTTCCGATGGAGCCACGTTTCGAGGGCGCGGTTGTGGAAGTTTAATTCACCCAGCGGTCGTCGCCAGGGCCGCGCTTCTTCAGATAGACCTGGAATTTTCTCTTCGCGCGCTGTAGCTTATAGTCCTGATACCACGAACCCAGTGAGCCGAGCACTCCCTGCCGGGATCGATAGCTCTTCAGATAGGCATAGCCGAACAGCATGCCGCCCAGGTGCGCAACGTTGCTGACGCCGCCACCGCTTCCGCCAAATGAGCTCAGGAACGCAATCCCGCCCATGATCATGACGAAGTACTTGGCTTTGATGGGAAAAAAGAAACTCATCAACACCACGGTATCCGGGTAGATCATGCCGAAGGCGAGCAGCAATCCGTAGATCGCTCCCGATGCTCCGATGGTTCGCGTGTTCAAGTGACCGCTGTTGAACATCAGGTTCGCGATCACGACGCAGATTCCCGCTCCGATCCCGCAAAGGAAATAGTAGTTCAGGAACCGCCGCGTTCCCCAGAGGCGCTCAAGATCGGCGCCAAACATCCACAAAGCCAGCATATTGAATAAAATATGTCCGAACCCGGTGGGATCGTGCAGAAAGAGGTACGTCACAAGCTGCCAGATGGCAAAGTGCTTCAGCACATCTTCCGGAATCAGCCCGAAGGGATGGAAGATCCATGCGTACCCGGCGATGACCGAGAAATAATAGATGACAAACAGGATGATATTGGAGATCAGGAGCCATTTGACTCCCGTCGTGAAAAATCCAGAGGAGGAAAAACCGATTCCGCGGGGTCTGCTGCTGTACGCCATGAGCGATCTAAGTCGTCAACTCAAGAATATCAGATGGAAGGCGGTTTTCTCAGGGAACAAACAGGTCTTGTTCATTCTCACGCGGACGCGCGAGGTGCGCAGCCGCGGCCTGCGTTGCAATGGCCAGCGCAAGCCATACTTGCCAGTGAGAAAGGATGCCTTTCGAAATGAAAAAACCGCCCGTCCAATTCATATCCGCGCCCACGCGCCATCCTGCCAGCACATAACCGAGCAGCGCCACTGGCTTCAATAGATACGGAAGAAGAGGCGCAACCTCATTCACGTTGGTCTCAAGCACGCGTTTGAACACAGGAGCAACCGCTGAATCTGATCGGGCTGGCATGTTTTCCTTCGACTGCCGGTTTAGATGCCAGGAATGTAGGAAAGGTTCCGAAGTCTTTAAAGCGTGGCCGCGCCGCTGCCGCTGGAGTAATTGCGCGTCACATACCTGTGCAAAAGAGTGGAGACAGCCTGCATGGCAGCCCCTAACGCAAACCACACCTGCCAGTGCGAAAACAGACCTCTGGAGATTGCAAATTCACCGGTGATGTTGAGGTCGGCGCCGAGCCGCCATCCGCCAAGCACAAACGCCATTACGGACACAGGGCCAAGCAGCGCAGCCGTTCCGAGCGCAACTTGCCGGTTGAAACTATTGGCCCTTTGCCGCGACGAGCCGTAACTGATCTTGAGACGGACCACCATTTGTGAAGCTTTGTACCAGTCTAGCAATAACTGCGATAAAGTGTATCGAGCGGCTAACTAAATCTGAAAGGATCTTGAAAGGAGATTATGCGGAGAGTCAAAACGGCGGTGATCGGGGCCGGTTTTATGGGGAGGGTCCACTCCGAAGCGATCCGGCGCGTTGTCAACGTGGATCTGGTGGCGGTTGCCGCCGCTACGCCCGAAGAGGCGGCCAGCTTCGGAGAGAGTATCGGGGTCGAACGCACCACCGGCGATTACCGGACCCTGCTGGCCGATCCTGACATCGACTCCGTTCACGTTTGTACTCCAAACGCCTTGCACTATCCCGTGTCGAAGGCAGCGATGGAGGCCGGCAAGGCGGTGCTCTGCGAAAAGCCGCTCACGTTATCCGTCGCCGAAGCACGCGAGCTGGTGCAAATTGCGGAAGCCAAAAACGTGGCCAACTGCGTTAACCACAATCTTCGTTACTATCCAGCCGTCCAGCAAATGCGCAGAATGATCGAGGCCGGCGAATTGGGGGACGTGCTCATCGTCCAAGGCACCTACTCGCAAGATTGGCTCCTCTATGACACGGACTGGAACTGGCGCATCGATTCTAAGGCCAACGGAGCCTTACGGGCGATGGGCGACATCGGATCGCATTGGATGGACACGATTGAGCACGTTACCGGTCTCAAGATAACTGAACTCTGCGCCGACCTGCAAACGATTCACAAGACCAGAAAGCGGCCTAAAGTAGCAGTTCAAACCTTTGCTGGTAAGACATTGAAACCGGAGGACTACGAGGAAGTCCCGATTGACACGGAGGACTTCGGATCGGTGCTGCTTCATCTGGGGGATCGTGCCCGCGGCGCCTTTACGGTCAGCCAAATGTCAGCGGGTTGTAAGAACCGCTTCGCCTTTGAAATCTTCGGCAGCAAGTGTGGAGTTGGTTGGAACCAGGAACGCCCGGATGAACTGTGGATCGGGCATCGGAATACGCCCAACCAGATCATCCTCAAGGATCCGTCGCTCTTGAATCCAAAGGCCGCCAGCTATGCCGACCTGCCCGGCGGACATAGCGAAGGGTACGACGACACGCATAAACAGGTATTCAAGCGTTTCTACAAGAAAGTCGCTGATCCTCTTGCATTGATTGAATATCCAACGTTCGCAGAAGGTCTGCACGGAATGGAGAAGCTAGCGAAGGTACTGGAGAGTTCTCAGAAGCGGGCCTGGGTCACGGTCTAACCTGGTTCCGTTCGGGCAAGAGTAATTTGCCCTTTAGACTCGAATTTCATCCCGATCCCTTCGCCCCGCAAGGTGGAAACCGCCCTGTTCAACCGCCGGGAAATTGCCTGCGGGGTCTGCGGCCAATCCGTGCTTGCGGGATCAATTGCATGGAGCGTCTTCAAGAGCTTGGTGGCTGTTCCCGTCCAGGACCCGGCGGTTTTCATCAGACTGGAAATGGTCCCGGGTAGGGTGTCGAAGTCCATTGGCGCCGTTGCGGCCCTCTGGCGCGGATTCAGAATCGAGGCGATTTCCGCCGGGGAGAGCTGGATGGCCGGCTCGGCAGCAACCAGCCAATCCATCAGGTCTGCGAAGCCTTTCTGCTTCCGATTTTTCAGTGCAACACTTACGGCGGTGAGGAGTGAGGAAAGAACCCTGGGACGAATCGCTTTCAGATCCCACCAAACGTCGGCAATTGCTCTTCGCTTGGCCTCCGGTATGGGGCGCAATTCCACCTTGAGCATACGCTGACTTAGTTCCGGTCCTGGCGCGAAACTGCTTCCGTCTGGAATCACCAGGATGACCGGCCGATTCACACCGCAAATGGCGGTGGCGAGATGTGCGGGGATGCTTGAAATGTCATCAAATGCAATCACCCAGTGCAGTTCAGCCTGAAGCAGTACAGAGCGTTCATTCCGAGGCGGAGGATTCACTGGAAATTGCGCGGGATCGATCAAGGATCGAAGCAACAGCGCGGCCGTTGTTTTTCCGCACCCTTTTGGGCCAGTCAGCACCAGAATCGGATAGAGACCCTCCGGCCTCATAGCGGCCAGCAGCCAGCAAAGACAGCGATTCCAGCCGTCTGAGGAGCGGACATTGAGCAGAGAGCGGAACGCGCTAAAATCCACTGGTAAGGAGCGAGGTTCATCCGGGTAGGGCAGGCCACCCGTAACACGGCTGCGCCGTGCGGCGCGGATGGAGTCACTTGAAATCTTCCAACCATCCGGCATCAGCTCGACGGTAGCGCCGTCGGTTGTACCCAGATTAAATTTAACCGTTTCGCGTCCGTCCGCATCCCGGCCTGGAGCGACCCGCAACTCCGATAGCGTCTGAGCCGCTTTCGGCGTTGGCTTTGGGGGTCCTTTAGGCTGATCGCGATAAGCTGTATCTCTATCGCTTGACCGCAAATGGCCTGACATCAGCCAGTCGCGGAATTTCGCGTCATCCCCGGACAGCGCTGCCAGCGTGTCCGTGGTCAACTTCGTTTCAGAATGCATTTTATGATTGGGGCGCAGCATATTTCCTCGATTGAGAAGTAGCATGTGCGATTTGAGGGTTTATTTACTTTGGGCGATGTTTGTTGCAATTAAAGGAAATAGACTTCGAAAAAAGTTGTGAATGATAAAGGTTGGGTCAAGCTCGCTGCCACAACGAGGGAGCGGCCCTGATTTAGGAGGTTCTGAGAAATAACCTCTCAAGGGCAGGTTTTCTGATTTAGAGAAACAGTTCAATCGAGACGCCGAGACGATCTGAGAGCTTCTCGTTACCGCCTTGCCGATCTTCCGGAGACAGCAAATCTTTTTCATCAAGATCCAGCAGGATATTGATGAGCCGTTCGCGCCGTATATAATAAACGGGCTTCGGCGAGCACGCTGGCCCTGATTAGCGGCTTCAGCGCGGGATCACTGAGTTCAGGCGTCATCGCTGAAACTCCGGGCAGCCCAGGGCGTGCTCCAGGTAGAAAGCCGACGAGAAGGTCGAAATCGCTGTTCGGTTGCCTTTCGCCGCGCGCAGCGGAACCGAAAAGCGATAATTCCGTCACCTGGTGAACACTGCAGATGGCGGCGGGCTTCGCTCATCGATCCGCTACAAGCATTGCGGAACGAGTAAATCCGTTCAGCATTCCACCCCTGGACTAACTAAACGGAACCGTTTAGTATTGCCAGATGATCCGAGTGGAGAAGTTGGTTAAGAAATTTGGAGAATTCACGGCGGTCGATCATATTTCCTTCGAAGTGGGCCGGGGTGAGATTTTTGCGTTTCTCGGGCCTAATGGCGCTGGAAAAACCACCACGATCAAGATGCTCACCACATTGTTGCGGCCGACCGGCGGAACCTTGGAGATCGACGGACTGGACCCAGGCGCACATTCCAACGAGGTGAGGAAGCGATTTGGGATCGTGTTTCAGGACCCCAGCCTGGATGGAGACATGACCGCGTACGAGAACATGGAACTCCACGGAATCTTCTATCATGTACCGCGTAAGGCACGGATCGAACGGATCGAGCAGTTGTTGCGCCTGTTTGAACTCTGGGAGCGGCGTCATGAACAGGTCAAGCTCTTTTCGGGAGGCATGAAGCGCCGCCTGGAAATTGCACGCGGATTGCTGCACACCCCAAAGATCCTGTTCTTGGACGAGCCGACGCTTGGTCTTGACCCGCAAACCCGGAATCAACTCTGGACCCACGTGAAGCACCTGAACCAAACGGAAGGAGTGACCGTATTTCTCACCACGCATTATATGGATGAAGCGGATCGCGTGGCGCAGCGGATCGCGGTGATCGATCACGGCAAGATTGTGGCGCAAGGTTCGCCTCAGGAGTTGAAGCAGCAGACTGGCAAAGACTCTTTAGAAGAAGCTTTTCTGTCGCTCACCGGATCGACGATTCGCGATGAGGCCGCCACGTCAGCGGATCAGATGAGGCAATTTTCGAAAATGTGGAGTAACCGGCGATGAGCGCGATTTATGGACTCTGGTTACGAGAGTTGCGGCGCTACGTTCGATCGCGAGCACAGATTGCGGCGTCGCTGGGGCAGCCAATACTCTATCTGGTGGCGCTGGGATTTGGACTTGGACCCGTGTTTCAGAAAGCGGGGCAAGGGAATTATGTGCAATTCGTGGCCCCTGGAATCATCGCGATGGCCGTGTTGTTCAGTTCGGTATTCTCTGGAATGGGCCTGCTTTGGGACAGGCAATTCGGGTTTCTGAAAGAGACGCTGGTGGCGCCGGTACCCCGCATCAACATTATGCTGGGCAAAGTGTTAGGCGCCGCGACCGTCGCGGTGATTCAAGGGCTGCTGGTCGCGGTAGTGTGTTTCATCGCGGGTTTCCGGGTAGTGGACCTCAGGACGCTTCCGGTTGCACTGCTGCTTTTGGGTCTGATCGCCTGTTTATTCTCGTCGATGGGGACGGCAATTGGCTCGGTCATTGAGAATATTCAAGGCTTTCAACTGGTGATGAACTTTCTGGTGATGCCGATCTTCTTTTTGTCCGGCGCTTTGTATCCACTCAACAATCTGCCCGGAGTTCTGGGCGTTGTCACCAGCCTTGACCCGCTTGCCTATGGCGTGGACGGCCTGCGGGCGGCGCTCCTCGGGATTTCGCACTTTGGCCTGGCTGCCGATTTCTCCGTGCTGGTTCTGGTTACTGTGGCGCTGCTCTTCGCCGGCAGTTACCTGTTCTCAAAGATCCAGGTGTGACGATGGCGCGAACGCGCAGCGCAAGCGCGCACCAAAAGGTGCTAGACGCCGCGCTTGCCTTGGTGGCGGAACGCGGCGTAGACGGTACGAGCATGGATGCCATCGCCGGAAAATCCGGCGTGAGCAAGGCAACCATTTATAAGCACTGGGCCGACAAGGATGCGTTGCTGCTGGAGATGATGGCTGAATTGCATGGCCTGCAAATAAGACCCCTGTTCGATTCAGGGGACACCAGAGCCGACATGGTTGCCGTACTATCCTATAGGCCGCGAGAGAAGGCAGACATGCGGGAGCGGATCATGCCTCGCTTTCTGGCGTATTCGGGCCGGCAACGTCTCCTTCGGGAGCGCGTGGCGGAACATGGTGATGGAGCCGCCCCGCAAGGAACTGAAGCATCTAATGAAATTGGGCATTGAGAAGGGCGAGCTGCCGGCCAAACTGGATTTGAGCTTGTGCCTCGCACTGCTGCTTGGCCCAATCGTCTATTGGCATGTCTTTCTTAGGAGGACGCCGGAGAACCCGAAGCGTTTGGCGGAAGGCGTTGTGGATGCGTTCTGGAGAGCGTTCGGATTGAAGAAGAATGAGGCTATGCGCTACGTACAGAAAAAATCCAGAGCGCGGGCAATGTAGCCCTTCAAATCGGCGCGCGGCACCACGGCATCCAGGAAGCCGTGCTGAAGCAGGAATTCGCTTTTTTGGAATCCTTCGGGCAGTTTCTGACGGATGGTTTGCTCAATCACGCGCGGTCCTGCAAATCCGATGAGTGCGCCGGGTTCGCCGATGTTGAGATCCCCAAGCATGGCAAAACTTGCGGTGACGCCGCCGGTGGTGGGGTCGGTCAGTACACTGATGAACGGCACGCCTGCTTCATCCAAACGCATGAGGGCTGAACTGATCTTGGCGAGTTGCATCAGGCTCACAGCGCCTTCCTGCATGCGCGCGCCGCCGGACGCTGAAACGATAATCAGCGGAATTTTTTTGGCTGCCGAACGCTCAATGGAGCGAGTAATCTTTTCGCCCATCACCGCGCCCATGCTGCCACCGATAAATCGCAGTTCCAGCACGCAGATATTTACCCGGCGGCCTTGCAGCAGGCCGGAAGCGGCCAGCAGGGCGTCCGGCATCGACGTTGCCTCACGCATGTCTTCGAGCCTCTGCTTATAGGGTTTTGAGTCGACGAACTCAAGCGGATCCGTGGAGACCAGGTTACGGTCGAATTCTTCCCAGGGTCCGTCGAGCAGAAGGGAAAGCCGGGTTGGCGCATCGATGCGAAAATGGAAGCCGCACTTCGGGCACACGTGCAAGCCATCTTCCAGGGCTTTTCGCCACGTGATCTGGCCGCACTTCTCACACTTGCTCCACAAACCCTCCGTCTTCACATTGCGATTTGCGTCGTCGGGGGCATCGGGCCCCACACCGGGTTTTTGGCGCGTCCACCAGCTCATAAGTTGTCAGAGGAATTGCTAAGGCGATGTTCCACGTTCTACGTTAGCGCGGGTAAGGATGGCCCCGCAAGGTTGTGAATGCACGATAGAGTTGCTCAGCGAGCATGGCGCGCGCCAATTCATGCGGGAACGTCATGGAAGAGAGTGACAACAGTAGGCCGGGGCGGCTCTTCCAGGCGGGCGGAAGGCCGTCCGCGCCTCCAATGAGAAATACCTGGTCGCGTCCTTCCATTCCGGCTTGGGCGATCAGATCTATGAATTGTGCGGACGTCATCTGGCGGCCGGCGGGGTCGAGCAGAATCTTCGCGGCTGAGGCATGTTTGACCCAGGGGTCCACGCGATCGGGGTGGACTTCGCGCATCTCACATTGACAGTAGCGGGTGGTACGTTTGATGAACTCTTCGGCGAATCCGTTCGCATAGCGATCTCGCGCGCGTCCGATGTAGTAGAGGAAAATTTTCATCAGCGGTAGGTCAACGAGGCGCGGTCGTCAATATGAGGATGAGAGTTGAACGAGCTTAGCGAGAAACGATCGCCGGAAAAAAGGAACTCAGAGTAGGAGCTGTTGCGGGAGACCCAGACTAGCTCGATCGCCTTCCGGGGCGAGAGATCCTGTGCGATCGCGAGGGTGGCGGCGATGGGTCCGCCGGATGTAAACACGACGGAACTGGACGATTTCGGGGTAAGAGACCGAATTTGGCAAATCCCGCGGCAGATACGTGTGCGGAATGCAGACCACGACTCCATCTCAGGCACATCAGCCGTACCACTGCACCAGTGGCGTGCTACTTCTTCAAAAAGGCGCTGGAGTAGTAGGCCCGCTTGGGGTTTATCGGAGCTCCTGAGAAACGCCTGCTGCATTTCGCGCACTGGTTCGTGATGTTCGGCGAGGATGGGGACCAAAAGGCGCATGAGGAGGCCGGCATCGAACTCGTCTACTTCAGGGATGGTAACGGGTTGTGGCCAGGGCTTGCCGGCCTCCTTGAAAACTTCCGCTACAATCGAGGCCGTGCGGGCGTGACGTTCGGCCGGACCCTGAAATACCAGATCGAACGCGGTTCCGGTCCTCAGCCAAAACTCACCCAGTTTGCGGGCCTGCCGCTCGCCGGCGGGAGAGAGCTTGTCATAGTTTTCCGCCATGTAAGACGCCTGCCCATGGCGCACCAGGGTAAGAAGACTCATTTCTGTTTAGGATAGCGTCCTGGAGCGGCCAACCCGGATTGAACTTAGCGCGCCTCAATTCCCAGATGCCGGCGCACGCGATCTACAAGTTCCGCCGAAAGGTAAAAATTTGTTTGTGAAAGCCGCGCGAGCGCCGTCTCAAAATCGAGCAGTTCTCGCTGGTGCGCCTAGGCCAAGGCGCCTAGGTAGCAGCCCGTGTCTAAAGACACTTCCCTATTGGAATGTTTAGGCCGTAAACTCAGTCATGGCGATGGGGACGAAGCAAGCGAGGCAGAAACAGGAAGAGCTGTTTTACGCGAGCGAGCGAACAGAAACGGCGGGGCATCCATTTTACGAACAGTTGAACCGGGTGCTGAACCAAGCGGGCTTT
>JBBPYD010000011.1:0-4030 GCA_038200305.1 Bryobacterales bacterium | reverse complement strand
TATTCAAAGTGGGGTGGGTTTTCACCTTCGCGGCCGCCGCTTACAACCTCGTGCGTATGCGGAACCTGCTGTCGCCAGCAGTTCAATCCGCATAAGTCCGGGGAGAAGTGTGTCTGGAGGCCTGAAAACAAGGCTCTGGTCACATACTCCCCAACGAGGAGCCTCAAAAAGCTCTGCATAGTCTCCCAAAAGCAAGCTCAAGCAGAAAATGAGAGAAGCGACAGCTGAGAATAAGGTTTTTTCAGCATCCTGCTAAAGAATTCAAGCATTCGTGTTTTTTTGTATTCTAAAGGAAGTGGACGCAAGATCTGAGTCTTACCTTGTAAGCCGACTGGTTTATATCTATCCACCTCGTGAGGTCGGCTCGACGTTTCTCCGCAAGCCTCCGCATGTCATTGGCTTCAGCATCTGAAATCATATCTTCGTGCTCATAGACGGAGACGGCCGCTAGTTGCAGAGCGGCATTGTAAGCGATGTTGAACCGCCAATCGTTGTGAAGATCGGGAGTCTTGCAAGCAGCGAGATCGCGATCAGCGGCGGCGAGGAGGCCGGCTACCTTGTGCTCCTTGAGTCATCTGCTTTTTAGCCAACCTTGTAAGCTGCTGCTCATTGTCGACCAGAAAGATTTTAGGACCTTCGATTACGCTGCTTGTGATTAAGTGCTGCCCTGCGGCCAGTTTACGACAGAACTCCGGCACCGGGTACACAGACGGATTCACCTCCCGCCCGAGATCAAGCTGCGCGCTGCCCATGGCAGAAACAATATCCATCAGGGGGACTTTTCCTATGATGAAAACATCAATGTCGCTAGAAAAGTTTCTGTGCCGGTTGCGACGGAACCGTACATAAAGGCAACTTCTTCTGCCCAATGGGATCCTTAATCACCGGACCACACTAGAACGTCTTGATCCGGATGTTACGCGATTCAATCTTCATCGCGGCGTTCGTAACATGTAATTGAATCCCGATTTCCCCATCCAGTGTGCGATTCGCTTTGTCATCGTCGATTACCGCACTCATCACACGGCCGTTGACTAACTGGATTATTGTATTGCCGCGTGCGATGATATGCAGCTCATTCCAGTCGTCGGTCTTGATGAGGGATTTCAGTTGATCGCCGTCCCCAGTCGATCCGATCGACCCCACTTTCTTTCCGTCCGGGACGTAGCAGATCTGCCCTCGCAACGCCAGGAAGCCCCGGCCGCGCTCTTCGTAAACTTGCCCCGTGTATTGCTGCCGGCCATCTATATCGGCTTGATAGCCTTTCATCACCCACTTGGCTACGTCAGGCAGTTCCACGCTCCGGTACTGAACGCCGCTGTTTCCGGTTTCCCCGGTCAATTTATATTCCAGCTTCAGTTCGAAATCGGCGGGAGAGCCACCCTTCCAGATGCAGAAGATGTTTTGTTTGGGCTGGTGATCGGCCTTAGTTTCCCCAACCATCACGGAATTTTCAACACGCCAGAAATCAGTGTCGCAATCCCAACCGCTCAGCGATTTGCCGTCGAAGATCTGCCGGAAACCAGTCTCTTCAAGAGGCGCAACCATGGGACCGCGTGCCGCTCCGCGCGGACGCCCAGGAGCGCCGGCGGGCGGTGTTGCTTGGGCGTTCAAAACGCCGTCAGCGGCCATCGAAAACATGACTGCCGTAAACAGAAAGGCTGCCGTTCGATTGCGTCTGCTGTGTATTTCTTGGAACATCATGTTGCCTCCAGTCAGTGTGCCGCCTTAGCAGCCGCCACCTTCACCCAACTTCGGTTTGCCGCCGACTGTAGCACTGCGTCGGTTACGTAGTCAGTCAAAAGCGCTTCGCGGAAGGTGGGAGATGCGGCCTTGCCATCGCCTAATCCAGTAAGAAAATCGGCGGCCTGATGGATGAACGAGTGTTCGTACCCGATCTGCAGCCCAGGAACCCACCAATGTTTCATATACGGATGATCGCTGTCGGTCACGTGAATACTTCTCCACCCGCGCACGATGCCCTGATCGCGATGGTCGAAGTATTGCAGCCGGTGCAGATCGTGCAGATCCCAGATGATGGATGCGTGTTCTCCGTTAATTTCCAGCGTGTAGAGCGCTTTGTGACCACGGGCATAGCGCGTCGCTTCAAAGGTGGCGAGCGATCCGTTTTGAAAGCGCGCAAGAAAAGCGCTCGCATCGTCAATGCGGACCGGCTCTTCCTTGCCGGTGAGATTGTGTTTACGGCTCTTGATGAACGTCTCGGTCATGGCCGTGACCTCATCGATCTGACCATTCAGCCACATGGCAGTATCGATGTTATGAGCTAGAAGATCGCCCGTCACTCCGCTTCCGGCAACGCTCGCGTCCAGACGCCAGAGACCTTCGCCGCCTTGCGGGACATCGCTCGAGATCGTCCAGTCCTGCAGGAATACGGTGCGATAGTGGAAAATTCTGCCGAGGCGTCCTTCCTCGATCAACTGTTTTGCGAGCATCACAGCCGGTACACGGCGGTAGTTGTACCAGACCATGTTGGCGACACCGGCGTCTTCAACGGCCTTCACCATCGCTTCCGATTCGGCGGGAGTGCGGCCCAAAGGCTTTTCGCACATCACCATTTTGCCGGCCTTTGCGGCAGCAATCGCGATTTCCGCGTGCGTATCGTTCGGAGTGGCGATATCGACCAGATCGATGTCCGGAGACTCGGCCAGTTTGCGCCAGTCCGTCTCGACGGACTCGTATCCCCACTGGCCCGCAAAGGCCCTGACCCGATCTCCGTTTCTAGCGCAGACTTTCTTCAGGACAGGCTGATAGGGGAGATCAAAAAAATTGGCCACTTTGCCGAAAGCATTCGAGTGGGTGCGCCCCATGAACCCACAGCCAACAACACCGATATTCAGTTTCTTCATTTAGTCCCAACCGTGCGCGTTCCGGACGGCCACCATGACACGCAGTACGTCGTTCCACGTTTGCGCATTCAGCATGACCGAGTTCGGAAACATGCAGCCGTCCCAGCAGATATGCGCGAACGCGTGCGTTACGGCGCCGCTATCGTCGCGCATCCAAGCCCCGGCGGCGCGCACGATATCGAGCTTACCGTTCGGATCGAGCGGCTGGCAATGCCTGCCCGTTTTGTCGTGCGAACCCGAACCACTCACCGTCCCGTCATTCTGTGCCACGTGAAAATCGAAAGTCCACGGACGTAAAGCGCGGGCCATTTCCCGGTACGCCTCGGCGAAGCGATCCGTCTGAGACCACTCGAAATCTTCGGGCACCAGACGGTCTTCCGGCGCGTTGTGTCCCATGGTGAATAGCATGGTGTGCGCCATATCGGCCTGAAATCCCACCGTGTTTGGCATACCCACCAATTCAAGCAATTCCACGTTACGGCGCCAACTGTGCATTCCGGCCCAACAGATTTCCCCTTCCGCCGCGAGCCGTTCGCCAAAGCTTTCGGCAATCGAACCCGCCTCCCGGAAAGTTTCCGCGATTCTCTTCGTACCCTGCTCGGGGTCTTTCGCCCATTCGGCAGGGCTGGCGGCGGAATCTATTCGGATCACCCCGTATTTTCGAATACCAAGGTCTCGAAGTTTGCGGCCAATGCCGCACGCCTTTTTTACCTGAGTGAGAAAGCGGCCGCGTTCCTCTTCATTTCCCATGGCGGACCCGCCGCCGGTCGGCGGCCACACCGGAGCCACCAGGGAACCAGCAGTCAACCCTTTTGAGGAAAGCTTCTCTGCCAGACGCGCGAGATCGTCATCGGACGAATCAATATCCGTATGCGGAAGAGAGAGGAAGAGGTCGACGCCGTCGAACCGCACTCCGTCCACTTCGGCTGCGGCGGTCAGATTCAACATCGTGTCCAGATCGATTGGCGGTTCCGAATCGGAACCCTTTCCCACCAGCCCTGGCCACATCGCGTTATGAAGCGCAGGGCGGCTATGTGTTGTATTCATCAAATGACTCAAGCTCCGCCAGATTATATCAGCCCTCTTAACGCCAAGAGCATGGAGTATAAAGGGAATGTGAAACGCTCATCGAGGAATGTCGCTATTGGCAGCTTGGCGCTCTG
>JBBPYD010000010.1:0-3734 GCA_038200305.1 Bryobacterales bacterium | reverse complement strand
GGAGACCATCGCGAAAGTCGGCTGGACGGCTGACCAGGGCATCGCTGTGCAGGATCTACCCGCGCCCGTGCAGGGCGCAAACCGAAAACAGTCGCTGCAAATCGCGTTGCCCTGGCCACCGCCCAGTCCACACGCAGCCATCTTTATTTGGTTTCGAGGCGAGACCGAGGCGCGGCCCACCAACATTCATTATTGAAAGTATCTTTACGCAATTGAAAGTATTTTAACCGTTTGTTTTACGTAAACGGGCCGGATGCAGCCTTGACAGAGACGACTCCCGGCACATAATTGAAAGTACCGGAAGACCGGAGCGTTCAAACACCGGGGGAGTAGAACAATGACAAAACATATGCCGGCACTTGCTGCATGTATGCTGGCTTTTTCTAGCGGCGCCTCCGCTGCAACGATCACGTCATTTTCGCGGGCGACCTTTCAAAGTGCCTTAACGGGCGGCACCGTTTCCGGTCAGAACTTCGACGCGATTACATCGGGCACGATCATCAATATTGTGAATGGGGGACCTATTCCGCATCGCAGGGTAGCGCTCTTGTCACGAACCAGTTCTTAACAACGACACTGCCTAAGGGCCTCGGCTCAACCTCCGTTGGCTTTTTCAACAATACCGAATCGGCAATGATAGCGTTCGCTTCGGCGATTACGGCGTTTGCTATCGACGTCAACACCTTTGCTCCCACCGCCGGCGATTACGTCGCAACGCTCAATGGGGGATCCACTGTGAGTAGCAGGTTCGACGTCTTTCCGATGACAGCAACCGGTCAGTTCCTTGGCTTCACTTCCGATGTACCATTCACGAGTGTAACTATCAACGCGGCCACCGACCCAAATGGTTTGCGGTACTCCTATACTTTGGATACTTTAATCTACGGAAACGCAGCGGCAGTGGTAAGTGCCGCCGCGCCGGAACCGTCGACGTGGTGCTTGCTGATGGCCGGACTTTCCGTTTTGGCCTTGCGGGCGCGCAAGCGGCGAGTTGAGTAGATCGTTAAGTTAGCCGTGGGGGGACCGGATATGGTGGCCTTCGACATTCGGCACATGATCTTCGGTCTCTTCTTTCCCAAAGGGTTGATCACTTGCCGTCCAACTGTCGGCGGATACTGAATAGCGCTCGCCAGCCGCTGCTTTTGCTGCATCCACGCCGTCGAAAGATCCAATTGATACCAAGCCGCCAACGTTCAAGGCGCCATTCGAGTCGCGTGGAATAAAGCTCAGCACCACGCTAGCCGCAGGCGGACCGGGACTGTATATGGTCAGCAGTCCGTTGGCGGATCTGGACAGCAGATACCTCTCACGCATGGGTTGATTCCGGCGGGCGCTCCAGATCCTTCCGGTCCCAATGCGCAAGCGCCGCGCCGGCCTCATAGGTACTCTCAAAAAAGGCAAGGATGTCTTTTTCGGGAGATCCGCCAGTCCGCACGTCCTCATACTTCAGAACGAATTCTTCCAGATCGCGGTTGTACGCCGCTGCCGCGGGGCGAATGGACGCGCGCTCCAGGCCCGGCGGCTCCGGCGCTGTGTAGCTATAGAACGCCGGTTCGTTAAACCCGCCGTTTCCAGGCCAAAAACCGGCGCTGATGACCTCATGTGAATAGGCCTCCCGGGTGATCAGATCAGCCCCTGGGCGCTCCGGTGCGGGGCGTCCGGAAAACCGGCTCACTGCGAGATCGAAGCTTCCCCAGAAGAAATGTACCGGGCTGCACTTGCCTATAAATCCGGATCGGAATCGTTTGAAAACGGTGTCGCAACTGAGCAGAATGCGCCAGAATCGATGCGCGTACTCCGGATCGTAGCTGGCATGCTGGTGATCTTCAGCAAACGGAACCGGATCTTTCACCTCATCCGGTTTCGCATGAATTTCGACGTGAATGCCCATGGATTCCAGCGTCTCAACGAATTCACGATAGAAAGCGGCGACGGATTGCGGACGCAATGCGAGGCTCCTGCCGTCGCCCGCGCTGCTCCGAAAGAGCAGCCGGTGATCCACAAAGTCGAACTCGACGTCAAACGCGGCATCGCCGTACGGTATGGTTCCGGTGGTCAGGCCGCGGGGACTGACGTATAACGTCACGTGCCACCAGTGGTTCTGCCAGGGATGCAGCGCCAAGCGGGTCTTGCCAACAATCTGGGTCCACATGTGCAGAGTCGCAGCCGTGTCTTTCCACGCATCCCACGGCAACTCCGGCCAAGGCTCATTAGCGGTTTGGCGAACAGGCACGGATACCTCCCGACCTTTTGTAGACGCACCCCGGAGCGTTCCCTTTCATGTACAAAATGTCCACGGGAGCCAGGAAGACGTATGCTCGAAGATATGGCACAAGTGCATATGACGGAAGCCGAGGTAACGAGTAACTTCGCCGCGGTGCTGGAAAAACTCCGGCAGGGCGCGGAGATCGTGGTGGAGCGGGACGCGCAGCCAGCCGAGCGGAAAGCGTCTTTCGGTAGTAACCCTGGACGTCCCCGATCAAAGGGCGTGGAAGACAGCCGGGGAGTAAGTGGAAATCGTCATTACTTCCTCCCTCGGGATCGTGGAACGCTCATTCAGAGACTTCGATGTGCGAAGCGCGCCGGCGTATCCAGGATAAACCAAGCATACCCGATTCACCTATGTCTGCAGCGGCCGAGCAAAGATGGGTCGATCAGGGTCTGCACTTGAGACGGGTTGAGCAGAAGGCCGGCATTCTCCGCGCGGTGAGCTAGAGGCACAGGGTGAAAGCCTGTGCCTCTAGCTCATCCGTGGGAGGGTTTACTAGTGGCTTCCGCTCATGGCATTCACGGCTTGCAGCAATTGGCCGGTTCCCCGGGCCCGCCTTCCAGACATGGGATTGCGCTGAGGAAGGCGTAAATGGCATTCAGGTTACGATCGGTCATGTCTTGAAAGTTCGGCCAGGGCATAACCTGGAGCAAATCACCGTTGAACGGAAATGAAAGGCAGTTCGTGGTGATGGTAGCGGAACAGCTCGGGTGGCGGTGATCCAGATCCTGTCCGGTCCTCATGATGAGCTTGAAATTCGACAGTGTGTTGCCGCCTTCGGCCCGCCCCGTACTGTCTGGGGTCAGATTGCGAGACTTGATTTCCGCGTTCAGGCCCACGCCGAATACCCCGAAACTCGAGCCTCCACCAAGGTAAGTTGCGGGATTAATGCGCTTGGTGCCGCTAAACAACGGGGGAGCGCTGCCGGGGAGGAGGTAGGGATTTCCGCGGAGCGCATATTCAGTAGCAGGGTTGGCGGTGTGGCAACCGTTGCAATCGCCGGCTACGTTGACCAGGTAACTTCCCAACCCGACCATGTCGGGGTCTTTGCCGTTCATGTTGAGTGTGATCCCGGCGGACGAGGCGAAGGAAAGCCCGATTTGAATCATCTGCTTTTCATCCTGCGCACCATTGTTGTCGTTTTTATCGTCGGCCCATCCCGGCCTTGAATCGATCAACATTCCTGCAACTATCAAGGCCGTGAATACCGCCGCCGCCGTCAGACTTCTAGAGAATTTGCGCGTAAACATATCTTCCTCCTCCTATAGACTGGAATTTCCGTTTTGGCTTTCCGTACCGCGCTAGTATACACCCAACCGCCTCCGCTTGCACAGGCTCCGAATTGGGTCACTTAAAATGTGACCAAGAGGGTATCGGTTGGGTCATTTAAGAATGTGACCGAGAGAGCGAGTACCAAGCGGGGTTTTTTTACGCCTCGAGGATGGACATGCACTCACGGGAACAG
>JBBPYD010000009.1:0-12819 GCA_038200305.1 Bryobacterales bacterium | reverse complement strand
GAAGACTGATGCTACAATTAACTACTTCGTCTCCGCTTTAAGGACCTTTGGGTGGCTCTAAAACATTCATCGCTCGACCGCGCGGGTTGCTGGTTCGTAAATTCAGGGATTCAGGAACCAAGCGGTGGCGTCGCCCGGTATTATCGTATCGACACGGATAACAACGCCCTGGTGTCGACTGAGATTACCGGTTACGCGGTGAGTACGTTGGTGTATCTGTACGAACGTGGCCGGGATCAGGGCGTGCTGCAGGCGGCCGTCCGGGCCGGGCGGTTTCTTACCGACCGGGCCTGGGATGAGGAGACGGAAACGTTTCCATTTGAGCACTCCGATAATGGAACGGCGGCGCAGCCGCTGGCCTACTTCTTCGATTGCGGAATTATTGTCCGCGGCTTGCTGGCGCTCTGGCGGACCACCGGTGACTCAAGTTTATTGGCTCGCGCGCGGCAGGCCGGGGTTTCCATGTTGCGGGACTTCACCGCCAGCCACGCATTCCACCCCATTCTGACCTTGCCTGGCAAGCAGGCTTTGCCGTATGCGCCGCAATGGTCGCGCAGCCCTGGATGCTACCAATTGAAGTCTGCCCTGGCGTGGCATGATCTGTTTGAAGTGACGGGCGAAGTGGAGTTCCGCGCCGGTTATGTCCGCGCTCTGGCGGCCGCCCTTGAGGAGAAGAACCGGTTCCTGCCGGCAGAGACTCCGGAAAAGACGATGGACCGGTTGCATTCTTACTGCTACTTTCTGGAAGGGATGCTTCCCTTCGTGGATCGTCAGGAATGCCGCGACGCTCTGGAGGAAGGCATCCATCGGGTCAGTTCGTATCTGGGCGAGATTGCACCGGTGTTTGTGCGGTCTGACGTTTATGCGCAGCTTTTGCGGGTGCGCCTGTTCGGGGCGGATCTGGCGGGGTTGCCACTGAATGAAGCCGAAGCGGCTGAAGAAGCACGGTGCATCGGGGGATTTCAGTGTGCCAGCACCGATGCACGAACGAATGGCGGTTTCTATTTTGGGCGGAGGAACGGCGCCATGCTTCCGTTTGTGAATCCGGTGTCCACGGCATTTTGTCTGCAGGCTCAAGACCTGTGGGAAAATCGCGGGCGGGATTCGAGACTGGATCACCGGTCGTTAATTTGAAAGAAAGCGTCATTTGAAAGAGAGCATCAAGGTTGCGTTCGCGTCAGGGTCGGATGAACTCATCCCGGCATTTCTCGATCGCATTGAATCCATTTATCCGGAGCTGGCGTTGTATGTTGTCTCCGAGTTCCCGCCGGGGCGCGGGCAATGGATTCCGTACCACCTGGGCCGGAGTTTCCGTGAAAATCTGGCCCACTGCCGCGCCACTCTGAAAGACAAAAACATTCAAATCGCGGCGGTGCTGTTGCAGCCGCAAATGCCGTTTTGGGGGATGCGTCTGATTCCGGCTATGCTGGCTCCTCTGCGAACCCTGTTCTACAACGAGAACCTGGACCATTTTATGATCCGGCCAAATGGGCTGCGGACTATTTTCCGGCACTTTGCATGGCGGCTGAGGAATTTCGCCCATTGGCAGTTGCACCCTGGCGGCCATCTCTATACGTATTTATGGCGGGTGAAACATCCATCGGCTCTACACCGGCCGGCTAGGCGGCTGGCAGCCATGGCGGCGGGGACGGCTGCCGCCTGGCAAAAGCAATTTGTCCGGAAGAGAGCGGCACCGCCACTGGGCGCACCGCTGCGCGACGGCATCTCCGTGGTGATTCCTTCCCGGAATGGACGTGAACTGCTGAAACGGCTGCTGCCGGGGCTGATGCGGGAACTGGCCGGAATGGACGCGGAGATCATCGTAACCGATAACGGCTCGGACGATGGAACGGCGGAAGCTCTTGCGGCGGATTTCCCGGGCGTCCGTGTAGAACGGAGCGGGCCTGCTTTGTCGTTTGCGCGCGCTGTGAATCGCGGCATGGAGTTGGCGCTTTATTCACGAACGTTGCTGCTGAATAACGACATGGTGCTGCATGACGGATTCTTTGCTCCGCTGCTTGCGGCTTTTGCGGAAGTACCCGATCTGTTCTGCGCAACCGCACAGATATTCTTTCCCGAAGGGCAGCGGCGTGAAGAGACTGGCAAGGCGGTGATGCCCGCGCAGGATGGCACATCTTTCCCGGTCCGCTGTGAAATCCCGCTGGCTGGCGAGAATCACAGCTATGTCCTTTATGGCAGCGGCGGATGTTCGCTGGTGGACACGAACAAGGCGAAAGCACTGGGCGGACTGGATGAGATTTATGAACCGGCTTACGTAGAGGATCTCGATTTCGGCGTGCGTGGGTGGCAAAGAGGCTGGCCAACGGTATTCGTCTCTGGGGCGAAGGTGACGCACGATCATCGGGCCACCACTTCCCGCTATTACTCGCAAGAGGAACTCGACCGCGTGTTGGAGATTAACTATCTTCGATTTCTGGTCCGCTGTATTCAAACGCCGGAACTCTTTCGCCGTTTGTGGAAGCAAGCCATCGGCCGGCTGGACTTGATCGCAGAGCAAGGCAGCATGTCCGCGGCGGCCGCGCTGCTGGAAGCTAAAGGCGCGCCGGCGTGGGTGACCAGCCGCATTGAAAACGCGATGGACGAAGAACTGCTGCTCGCGCTTTCCAGCGGTGCGGTGGCCGTTTTTCCGGGGCGCCCTCGTAGCGGGCGGGCGCCGATTCTGATTGCCGCTCCGTATTTACCGTTTCCGCTGGCGCACGGCGGAGCGGTTCGGATGTACAATCTGATGCGCCGTGCGGCGGCCGGCTTCGACCAGATCTTAATTACGTTTGCCGATGAACTGAGCACGCCTCCGCCCGAACTGCTGGAGATCTGTACTGAGATCGTCCAGGTGCGCCGCGTGGGGAGCCATGCGCAACGCTCCACGCCCCGGCCCGATGTAGTGGAAGAATTCGACTCGACGGCATTTCGTGCGGCACTGCGGCAGACGGTTCGCAAATGGAAGCCGGAAATTGCACAGTTGGAATTCACGCAGATGGCGCAGTACAGCAAAGACTGCGCGCCCGCCAAAACGCTGCTGGTGGAGCATGATATCACGTTGGACCTCTATCAGCAGTTGCTTGCACAATCTGACGATTGGGAGACGCGCCGGCAGTGGGAGCGCTGGCGGAGATTTGAAACCGGCGCATGGAGCGAAGTGGACTGCGTGGTCACGATGTCTGAAAAAGACCGCAACATGGTGACGGGAGCGAGAAGATGCGTAGCAGTGGCGAACGGGGTGGATCTGGAGAGGTTTCAGCCTTGCGATTCGGAACCGGAACAAGCGCGGCTGCTGTTCATCGGCTCATTCGGGCATTTGCCGAATCTATTCGCGCTTGATTTTTTCCTGCATGAGGTCTGGCCGCTGCTGCATAGCGTTCACCCCGCTCTGCATGTAATTGCGGGAGCGCGCCACCGGTATTTTCAGGATTTGCACCAAGCGCGGGTTGCAGTGAATTTGGATCAGCCGGGGATTGAAGTGGAAGACTTCGTCACCGATGTGCGGCCGGCGTACCGGCGCGCGTCGATTGTAATTGCGCCTCTGCTTGCCTCGGCTGGCACGAACATCAAGGTCATGGAAGCGATGGCGATGGGGAAGGCAATTGTCAGCACACCGGGCGGCGTAAACGGGCTTGATGTGCATCCTGGGCGGGATTTGTTAGTGGCCGGTGCGGGTCAAGCGTTCGCCGACGCCATAGTGCGGTTGATCGAAGATCCCAATGAGCGCAAGCGAATGGAACGCGAGGCGAGAAAAACGGCCGAAAGCACCTATAGCTGGGACGCGATTGCAGAACGCCAGGCGGAACTCTATGAGAGTTTGCGCCCGGCTACGGCATAATCGAGCGCGCCGAAGAAGGCGTCGCGAAACGCGGCCGGAATGGTTTCGAGCGATGGCATGGTTTCCACGGCGGGTGACATTCGATGTACTTCCACGTTCCCGAATCCGAACTCTTCGAAGTAGAACACCATTAAGGCGGGCGGAATGGGCCGGGTGTGCGTCGGATCGAGATAGAAGTGCGAGGCGAAGATAGCGAGGCACTCGGGGTTGGGCGTTTCGATGGCAAGCACTCCGCCACGCCGCAGTTTTGTGGCGGCGAGACGAATCATCTCTGGCAACTGCTCTGGCGGCAGGTGCTCCACTACTTGGGCGGAGTAGATTCCGTCCAGCGCCGAATCCGGCAATCCGTTCAGATACGCAAATAGATCGGCCACTTCGGCCGGGAGCCCTTTGGCGCGGCAGAGAGCGACGGATTCCGCATCCAGGTCGATCCCGTGGGCGGCAACGCCAGCTTCCTTCATGACTTGGAGAAATTCGCCGCGGCCGCAACCGATATCCAGCACGTTGGTGCAGCCGGAAAAATGTGGAACGTAGAAGGATTGCTTGCTCCGCACATATTCTTCGCTGCCCCGGAAGCGGTCCGCAAAGCGCGCGTAATCGAAGGCGAGGGCTGGCTTGGCGCCGTGTCCTGGATTGACAACCACTCCCTCACGGTCGTGGTTCGGAATCGACAGGTTAGCTCGCTGGCGGATCATGCGCAGTTCGGTGTGAATCAGCCGCTCGTAATCGGTGCGGATTCGCTCCAGATCCTCCCAAAGCCGCTTCTGAATCAGGGCTGCGGACTTCTCCATGGCCGATGTGAATTCGGCGTGTTGCGCCTTCATTGCATCGCGGAAATTCGATTCCATCAGCAGAGCGCGATGCTGAAACGCCGCTTGCAGGTCGGCGACGCCGCGAAGCAACCGCACCTCCGTGGCAATGAGATTCCGTTCCCATTGTTCGCGCCACTGCAGCCAGTGCGTCCGGATGTCCTTGAGTTCCGAAGCCTCCTCCCGCAATGCAACGGCTTCCACGGCTGTATTTTGGAAACGTTCCTCGGACCGCGCGGCCAATATAGAAATGGTTCGGTTGGACTCGTTGAGAGCGGTGAGAAGAGACTCGATGCAGCCCATCATGGCGCGATTGAACTGGACCTGATCCCGCACAAACCAGCGGAGTCCACGGGCAATCTGCCTTTTAGTGACCTGGATGGCGGAATTCACCATGCCGCCGGCTCTGGGATTTACGGTACCAATGGCCGCGACCTTCGCCTCCGCGGCATCGCGCGCATGCACGATGGGCATCAGGTCAGGCAGGGACACGCCAAGGCTCGCGACTTGGCCGGAAGGATGACGGGCCCGAACCCGCTCCTGAATGGTCCGGATGATCTCTCTTAATTCTTCAACCTTGGGGTCTGGGGCCTTCTCTGGGGCTCTATCGGGTTCAACGGGCACGCTTCTTGCTCCAGCTTGCGGTGATGCGCGACTGAATTCCACCGCGTGGAGTGAACTCGCCGATTACCGCCGCGGAGACCGGCCGGCAGGCTTTCACAACGTCGCGCAGGAATTTGTTGACCACGTTCTCATAGAATATGCCGAGGTTTCTGTATTCGAGCTCGTACATTTTCAGAGACTTCAGTTCCAGGCAGAGCTTGTCCGGCACATAGCGAAGCGTAATCTTGCCGAAATCGGGCAGCCCTGTTTTCGGGCAGATGGACGTGAACTCGGGAATCACGATCTCAATCTCATAACCGGGATACTGATTCGGCCAGGTTTCGATTTCCGGCAGCTTTGCATCCACGCCCGAATGCGCGTGTTCGTCTGTGTATTGCCTTTTCATTTCGACTGTGGTTCCTTTACCAGCGCATTAGCCAGATGTTCCAGGAACAGGCCAACATCGGTGACCACGCCCACCGCCTGACCGGTACCGCGGTCGCTGACCTTGGTGGCGACGGCGGGGTTGATATCCACGCACACGATTTTCACCCAACTGGGCAGCATGTTGCCGATCGCTATGGAATGCAGCATGGAGCCGAGGCAGAGAACGACGCCGGCGCCTTTCAAGTGCCCGGCGCAAAGATCCTGAGCGGCGTTCATATCAGTGATGGTGTCCGGCAAAGGACCATCGTCACGCAGGCTGCCAGCGAGCACGAATGGCACGTTGTTCTTCACGCATTCGTACATCACGCCTTTAGTGAGCCGGCCCATTTTTACGGCTCCGGCGATGTCTCCGCAGTTGTTAATGGCATTGATGGCGCGCATGTGATTGCGGTGACCGTGCTCTTCCTGGCGGCCGTCGGTTTGCCGGACTCCGAGCGAGGTTCCGAGCAGCGCTGCTTCAATATCGTGAACGCCCAGCGCGTTTCCGCTTAACAACGCTTGCACGTATCCATTCCGGATGAGCTTGGCCAGCGGGGTAGCGCCGCCGGTATGCACCACCACCGGTCCGGCAACGACGATGATCTTCTGGCCGGCATCCAAAGACGACTGAATCAGCGCCGCGGTTTGCTGCACCGCTGTCTCTACCTGGCGTTCCGAGGAGATGCCGTTGCTCATGAACGCAAATGCGAGCCGGTCGCGCTCCTTGGATTCCGGCACCACGCGAATCCCGCGCATTCCAACTACCACCCGGCCGCCCGCTTTGACGTCACGCAGTTTCCGGCAATATGCGCGGCCATCTTTGATGACGATCAATGCATCCATCCGCTGATCTTCAACTTCGATCCAGTTCTGTCCGCTGCGCACCAGCGTGCGATGGTTGGTGGTGGAGTAAAAATCTTCGGGCGCGCAACGGTCCTTTTCAATGGTGCGCAATTCGGCGTCGCCCGAATCCACCGGCGAGCAGCCAAGGCTCACCAGCGTTTCGAGAATCTGCACCATCGATTCATGGCTCGGGGCCTCAATTTTCAGCCGGAGGTGCGAGGGATCGCTGTTCGTGCGTCCGATCTCAAACCGCTCGACTTCAAACTTGCCCTGGAACTCAACTACGGTGTCGAAGATTCGCTCCATAATGTGCGAATCGATCAGGTGCCCCTGGGTTTCCACCACTTCAGAGAAGGGGTTCACTGCATTGCTGGAACTCATAACTATATCTATTCAGGATAACTTGCGCGGCGATCGGTCCCGCAATTCTATTTGCGGGCCAGCCAGGCCAGGAACAGTCCGTCGGGCGGAACGTCTTCCCAATAGGAGATGAACCGGCTGGAAACTTCGCCACATTCTTTCTTCAGCAGACTCTCCAACTCGGCGCGCTGGAACCACTTTTCCCAGTGTGGTGTTTTCAGGCGTCCCCAATGCTCCGCGTTCTTGTCGATGATGACAATCCGGCCCCCGGGCTTCACAACACGGCAAATTTCCGCAACGGCCCGCTCGATGTCCACGGCGTGCTCCAGGGATTCGGTGGCGTAAGCGGCGTCAAACGACTGATCGGCGAACGGCAAATCGGTCATCGATCCCGAGCACGTGGCAATGCCCTGAGGGACGAAACGCAACATCGCTTCGGCAAGATCCAGGCCGACCAGGGTTGACTCAGGATAACGGTCTTTGAAGATGCGGGCAAACCGGCCTTTGCCGCATCCGACATCCAGGACCCGCTTCGCGGTCAGATCGCCGAAGTACTCCAGAATGAGTTGAACGTGGTAGATCCGGGGATCGATGGTGGAGGGGAAATGTTCCTCATCCGAAGCCGCTTCATTGAAACTCCGGCGGATCTCCTCAATGCCGATCCGCGGCATCTTGTTCGAGGAGGATTGCGGAGAGAACCACCGCAGCCAACGCACCGGTTACGCCCGCATCAGGAAGATCGGGAGGCCGAGTTTATTCGAATAATTCGGCCGGTACCGGTCTATGTCGTACATCGTCTTCACGTCCACCTTACGCGGCCCCAGTTTTGGATCGGGGATCTCGGCCAGCGCATAACATCCATTCTGGATTGCGGCCATCAACCCGGATTTTCCTTCGAGCACAGCATCCAAGGCAATGGTGCCGAAAGTGGTTGCCACCAGTTTGTCTGTAAAATCGGGATCGCCGCTGCGAAGATCGTAAGTGAGGTCGCTGACTACGGTTTCTTGACCGGTGCGCCGCTTGACTTCCGTGCTGAGGTCTTCCGCGACGCTCATCTTTTTGCGATGCCCATAAGCGTCCGGCTCGCCATATTCCTGCATGGCGTGGCCTTCCCATTCGGCGCCTTCGGAGAGGACCATCAGCGCATAGTTGCTGGGATTTTTGCGCTTGTCGGTCATCAGCAGCTCAATCATCTTGTCGAGGTTGAATTTGTATTCAGGGATGGCGCAGCGGATGGAGGTGACGTAGGCGGTATACAGGGCGGTGTAACCCGCATCGCGGCCGAAGACGCGGAAAATGCCAATGCGCTCATGCGAGCCGACGGTGGTGCGCTGCCGGTTGATGGCGTCCGTCGCGCGGGAGATTGCGGTTGAGAAACCGACGCAATACTCAGTATTCCGGACGTCGTTGTCCATGGTTTTCGGGATGGAAATGACCTTCATTCCGAGCTTGTCGAGCCGGGCGGCGTAACTGAGCGTATCGTCGCCGCCAATGGGAATCAGGTAATCCAGTTTTAGCGTTTCGATATTCTTGAGGAGCTGCGAACTCATGTCGCTGACGATGGAGGTGACACCGGCTTTGGTGATTTCCGTCTTGGGGAACTCGATGCTTTGAAGAAACTCGGGTATTTTCTTCATCTTCGAGGGATTGGTACGGCTGCTATGAAGAAAGGTGCCCCCGCTTCGATCCACTGACCGGGTATTCTCGCGGGTAAGAGGCAATATGTAACGTGCGGTACTGGCCGGATCTTCGAAGTTGACATGGGTGAGACCTTCCCAGCCACGCCGGATGCCGACCACTTCACAATCATTGTCGCTGCCGCGATACACCACGTTCTTGATTACGGCATTTAATCCGGGCACATCTCCGCCGCCGGTGAGGATGCCAATTCGCTTTCTCGCCATGAATTCTCCTGGATTTTGGTTAGCTCGATTTATTGTACCTGCTGATCAAAGGTCATTGCCGCGCAGGCGCGTAACAGTTACCGCGGTCGCTTGGGGCCCCCTCTCAAGCGGCCGTCCGCATGATGGCTTTATATGTCTCTCGGAACGGCAGTCCTGCTGCGCTGGCTAAGCGACCGAGCCAGCCCGAACCGGCGCGACTGCAAGCTACACGCTCGAAAACTGCCTGGATTTCGTGCATAAGACCGTGCCGGACTTCGATCGGCTGGTGTCGGGCAAAACGGTGTTGGATTATGGCTGCGGCCACGGTTGGCAGGCGGTCGCGATGCGAACCGCTTGTGGCGCACAACGCGTGTTCGGGTTGGATGTTGTCGATCAACACCTCGCATTCGGGAGCGCCTTGGCGGAACAACATGGCTGTAGCAAATCTACCTGTTTCGGTAAAACGGTTCCGGTTGAGTTAGAAGGACAGTTCGATCTGGTGTTGTCAAGCAGCGCCTTCGAACACTACCGGGAGCCGGACCGTGAGCTCCAAAAGATGCGGACTTACGTTAAGAGAGGGGGGTGGATTATCGTGACTTCGCTGAACCATGGTACTCCCACTCGGGCATCATTTCGGTGGTTATACGCGTTTCCGGGTACGAACATACCTGTTCCATGGTTGAATCTGATGTTCTCGGACCAAGCGCTGCTCGCGGTCCGGTCTAAGTTTCAACGAGATCACCCGGCGCGCATTGAGGATGTCGAAGGCGGCCTGAATCGTATGTCTGTCGCGAAGTTTGAGAAAACTATCAGATCGTGCGGGATGGAGTCGAGCGAGCACAAATTGTTTGCGACCATGGGTCTCCCCATTGGTTACTGCGATTCCCGTCTTACGCGAGCTAATGACCTCGGCGGCTAGTTGTGTGCTTCGGGGGCAACAGCGATTCAGAAATGCCGGATGCTACAGACTGTGAAACCCAACCAAAGTGTCACCCAGACATCACCCCAAATGTAATCTGAGTGGTCTTTGCAACTTAACCGCCAAATCTGTGTACGCAATCCGCCGTGGCCACTTAGTCTAATGTACTAGAATTAAGATACTTTCCAGTACACCTTCGGAGTTTTCCCTATTGGCTTAGAATCGCAATCAGCGTAAGCTTTGTTAGAGAGGGTGAAACCTATATATATGCGTAAGCAATTCGCTCTAAAGGGTGATAGTCGCCGCACGAGTTCTTGTCCGGGTAGGAGAAGTGAGAGCGGGTTCACACTCATTGCGACCGCTGTTTGCCTTATTGCTTTGGTTGGCATGCTCGGGCTGGCAGTGGATGTCGGCCGCGTATATATCACGAAAAACGAGGCCCAGGCATTTACGGACGCCGCGGTATTGAGCGCGGCGCGTGAGTTGAACGGGAAATCCTCTGGTATCGCCAATGCGCAAGCCGCCGTGACTGCGGCGATGTCTGCAGACCCATGGAACCTTGGAACCAACGCTTTTACGTCCGGGAACACCACGGTTGCCTTCGCCACCGCTGCCGTTGGACCGTGGGTCACCACGCCACCGGGGACTCCAACGGGGTACGGCTTCGTTCGGGTTACAGCAACACCAAGTCTTCCAATTTTCTTTTTACCCGTGACTGGCACGGCAAGCGCTCTGACGGTCAACGCGCTCAGCGTGGGGGGAATTGTACCCGAGACTTTTCCGAAAGGAGGTTATCTTCCGTTTACGCCATTTGCCCATTCTCTGACCGATCCAAACTTCGGGTTCACCATTGGGCAGGAGTATACGATGTTATGGCCTGGAAATGTTAAAGTCGGCGGCAACGGTTGTGCAGGCGATAACGCTCAACAATGGATCGATAACGCGAACGCAGGAAAAGGATCGGATCGTGGATATTTCGAGTTGCAGTCCGCCTCGAGCATCAGTGCTTCCATTCTAGGACAACGCCAGCTCTCACCGCTGGCTCTTGGCGATATCCTCAACCTTACAAACGGCCAAAAGCAGTCTGAACAGACCGCCCTAGAAACACTTGCGAGCCGCGATACCGACTCCACCAATTACCAGCCAACCCCCGGAACCGCTCCGGCCTACTACGGAGATGGGGTCCGTCTTGTGATACTGCCGATCAACGCAGGTTTGACTGGAGATCCCAGTCATGTTCCTCCCATAATGCCGAATCAGGTTATTGGCTT
Source organism: Bryobacterales bacterium (assembly GCA_038200305.1). Lineage (GTDB taxonomy): Bacteria > Acidobacteriota > Terriglobia > Bryobacterales > Bryobacteraceae > JANXXV01. Next base: position 1,867 of record JBBPYD010000009.1, on the reverse strand, counting down.
TGCATCGTTCTTGCTTCCAGTTTCTTATGCCAACGGTGGTAACAAGTCCTGGTGTGCGATCTACATGGGTTCCAAGTCGGCCGGGTCCGATGGGGTTTCGCCCTATACCGGCGCTGGCGCGTACGTAACAAAACTACTCCAATGAGCATCCGTTGCTTGAAATCGAACGGGCAGCGCGGCAACGCGCTTGTGGAATTTGCGTTAGCTGCTGTATTGCTTTCGACCGTCTTCACGGGAACCTTTCAGTACGGGTATACATTCTATGTCTACAACTCTCTTGTCACCTCAGTGAGAGATGCCACTAGATATGCATCCTTACGCGGCCTGGCGAACAACAGCGATATGACCACTCCCACTGCTTTTGTCACGGATGTTCAGAACATGGCAGTGTTTGGGACCACAAGCCCCGCGGTTGGTGCGAAACCAATTGCTCCCGGACTTTCTCCCTCGAATATCGTTGTTTCAGTCGCCTTCATCGCCGGTCCAACGCCCAGGCAGGTGACGGTCGGCATTACAGGCTATAGTGTAGACGCCATTTTCCAAACGTACACTTTCAACGGCAAACCAAAGTTGACTATGCCTTATCTTGGCAGTTATTGCTCTGGAGGAACAGCTTGCCCATAAACATGAGAGTGGCTCGAATGCGGGGTAAGCAGGAACGCGGGCAAGCTTTTGTTGAGGGTGCCCTGGTCATGCTGATATTCCTGTCGTTTTTGATCGGCACTCTGGATTTTGGACAGTTCTTATTTTTCCACCAATCGCTTGTCGAACGCGCGCGAGCCGCGGCTCGCTACGGCGCGATCAATCCGGCGGACGCACCAGGGACTGTAAATATGGCCGTATATAACATGCCTACGCCTCCAACCGGTACTTCGCCGGTGTTAGGCGGGTTGACAACAAGCATGATTGGTGTAGTTTCATCTGACGCAGGCACTCCGGAGGCCCGGATTACCGTAACCATAACGGGTTTCCCATTCAACTTTTTTTCGCCTACTATCGCGGGCTCGCATACTGTCAATTCTGTGGTTGCAACAATGGCGTCCGAAGCCCCGTGATTCGCCGCTTCTTTTTATTTTCTGAAGGGAAGCTTCTTGCGGATTTCAGGCCAGAATTCCCGAGCCAGATTGGTCGCTGCGGCGAATCCGAGATCGACGGTTCCAGTTTCAAAGTGATGCCCGGCTGTGTTCAAGCGGTCCGGCATCCACTGATCCGCAATCGCCGCTGCACCGTAAATTCCCACTAACGCTGCAACGTTGACCATCTCGCCGCCGGCGTCCTTTCGGGTCACGAACAGCCGCTTCACGGCATGGGTCGAGCGCGGCAGGAAACCGGTACAATCGCAGCGATCATAACGAGGGTCTGTCTTTAACGCAACGTCTACTCCGAGTTTGATAGCGGTTGTGCTCGCAAACCTGCCGTAGAGTGAGATGAAACGATGGCCATAGCCTTTGGCGCCCTGGCCCCATTCTTCCGGATAATGATCGAGTTGGTCGATCTCTGCGCCGGCCAGGCTTCCGAACGTACTGGTTGGGTTAAACGTCAGCCTGAGCGTCCGTCCCGCTTTTCCTGCCGCCGTAAGCGGAACCTTCAGGTCGGTATCCTCCTGCAGCAACTGTGCAGTCAGGGGCAGCACAAGAAGGTACGCAAGTAAGCCAGTACGAATCGGCGTAAGCATATACCGAGTCTACTAGTAACTGCAATCTCCCGAATTGGGTCACTTAAAATATGACCAAGAGGGTATCGGTTGGGTCATTTAAGAATGTGACCGAGAGAGCGAGTGCCAAGCGGGGTTTTTTACGCCTCGAGGATGGACATGCACTCACGGGAACAGTATCTGGATCGAGTCCGGGAAGAGTATCGGAAAGCG
>JBBPYD010000008.1:0-19851 GCA_038200305.1 Bryobacterales bacterium | reverse complement strand
GTGCATGAGGTCCCAAACAACATCAAAAGTTAATGTTTTTGCACCGATTCATAGCCGCACACCTCGATTGGCGTGGTCCGGGGGCTTCTATTTTGCGACGGAAAGTAGCTAGAGTCAACAGTGTCGTTACCCGCCGTGTAGCGAAACTGAAAAACTGTACCAGAGGCGTGCTCGCCGGCCCGTCCTCATAGAAATAGAGGCCATTCTCGCGCACTGTCCAGGCTCGCGTCCGGTTCAGACGACCGAGTTCCGGAATCTGCTCTTCCTTGCCGCCGGCGACCGGCAGCGTCCAGATCCCATCGGCATCCGGGCGGAAATAATAGAGACGCTTGCCGTCGGGACTCTCAACAGGGTCCAATCCCGAACCCTCTGTTACTTGACGCGCCGGTCCGCCTTCGAACGGCGCCTTCCAGATCTGGTACTGGCCTCCACGATTCGACGCGAAATAGATCCAGCGCCCATCGCGTGACCAACTCGGCTCGACCTCCGCCGAATTCTCGGGTGTCAATAGCCGCGGCGATCCTCCCTGCGCACTGATCACGAAGATGTCCGGACTACCCTTAATGCGCGAGTCGAATGCGATCGAGCGTCCATCTGGCGACCACCGAGGACTGCCGGTGGGTGCCCCCCCGATCGATGTCAATTGGATTGGATAGCTGCCGTCACTATCCGCGACCCAAATCTCGTCACTGCCGGTGCGTTTGGAGACGAACACGATCTTCCGCCCATCCGGCGAAAACTTTGGCGAGTCGTCCTCCAGCGTCGAACAGACGAGGCATTTCGGCGAGGTAAATGGCGCCGGTGTAAAACCTTCTCCGGCTTTAGCGTGCTCGTAGCGCCAGATATTCGAATCGTGGTATGTCTCACTGAACGCCAAGCGACTGCCGCGCATGGAAATGGCGGGATGGGCAGGATGATGCGCCATCGACACCACCTGTTCGGGTGTCCCGCCCGCGGCCGGAATGCGCCAGAGATTGGGTCCGCCAGAACGGAACGAGACAAAAACGATCTCGCGGCTATCCGGGGTCCAGGCGAGGCCCTCAATCATCTGCTCATCGAATGTCAAACGCTTCGGGTTTCCGCCCGCACTCGAGACGACGAACACGTCGTGCGCCGAGTTAGTCAGGGTGCGCAGGAACGCAATCCTCTGCCTATCCGGCGACCAGGCCATTGTTCCCTCCGCGTACGGCTTGGGCTGCGTCAGCTCTCGAAGCTTTCCCGTTGCCAGTGACCGCACCACGATCCCGCCGGATCCGAACGGCGCGTAGGGCGCCACGTACGCAATCTCCTTCCCATCCGGCGACCAGGCCAAACCGATTCCCATATCGGTGATCTTTTGGGCGGGGCCGCCGTCCGCAGACACGATCATCAGCGCGTTCACGGTCGCGGTCGTTCGCTGAAACGCGATCCAGTTGCCATCCGGTGACCATTGCGGCAAGCGGTCGTCGGAAGTGCTGCTGTCGGTCAGAGGCACGGGATCGCCATTCCCGATCGGCTTGATATAAATTCTCTGACGCCGATGATTATCGGACCGTGGCGGTGCGATCCAGGAGAACGCCACCTTCTGCCCATCCGGCGAGAAAGCCGGGAAGGTGCTCGGGCCTGGCAGCGTAGTTAACGGGACTACACGAACTGGAGCGCCTTCCGGGCGTGGAGCGGCTTCCCGGCGCCTGGGGCTCGACGTGGATAGGGCGTAGGTCAGGGCCAAGCTCCCGATGATACTTACGCCAACCAGCCACGCCGGAATAGCGCGCCGCCGCTTTGGGCTCGCCTGCTCACGTTGTCCCAGACTCTCCAGTTCCGTTTCGAGATCGCTACCGGATTGCCACCGGGCATCGGTATCCTTGGCCAGACAACGCGCGACCATGTGCGCCAGCGGCGCCGGAACGTCGGGCAGTGAAGACGGTGGCCGCTCCAGAATTGCGGCAATCACCGCCTCGGCGTTGTCGCCATCGAAGGCTCGCCTTCCGCCGAGCATCTCGTGCAACATCAGCCCGAATGAGAACACGTCGCTGCGCGCGTCGAGCACCTTCCCGAGGGCGTGCTCCGGAGACATGTAATGCAGAGTCCCTGAAATGCGTCCGCCCGCCGAACCGGTTCCGCCGTCGGTCCCGGCGCCGATCGACTTCTCGATCCGAGCCTGACCGAAATCCAGCAAGATAACGCCATTCCTAGACAGCATTACGTTGGCGGGCTTGAGGTCGCCGTGCGTCACGCCGGCCCGATGAGCTTCCGCGAGCGCGCTCGCTATCTGGCGCGCAATTGGTAGCGCATCGGAAACGGGCAACCGCCCGCGGGCCGATAAACGCGCGGCCAGTGTGTCGCCCTGGACCAGTTCCATAACAATGGCAGGCCTACCCTCGATCTCCTCCAGACTGTGGATCGTGCAGATGTATGGGTGATTGAGCGCGGAAGCCGTCCGCGCCTCGTGTTCGAACCTGCGCAGAGCCGAGTCCGACAGCCCGCCTTTGCCCGTCCTGAGCAGCTTCACCGCCACATATCGGCCCAACTTCAGATCCTCGGCACGATAAACCACGCCGACGCCGCCCTCGCCCAATTTTTCCAAGAGCCGGTACCGGCAAGAGTGCCCGTTCGGGCTGGCGTCCGCAGCTTCGACAATTTCCACGGCTGCAATGAACCGGTAGCCCCGCTTGGCGAGCGTCTCGACGTACCGAGGCTTCTCCGCCGACTCCCCAAGCGCGCTTCGCAGGCGCCTGACCGCCGTGTTGATGCTGTGATCGTATTCGACGACAGTGTCGTTTGGCCACAGCCGGAGACAGATGTCTTCCCGAGCCACAACGTCACCCTGGCGTTCGAGCAGCAATAGCAGAACCCGAAACGATTGTTCCGGCAGGCGCAAGCGGGTGCCGTGCTTCTTTAGAAAGCCTGCGCGCAAGTCGACCTCAAAAGGGCCGAACCGCAGCAACTCTCTGTTTTCCATCAAATTCTCATCCAGACTGATCAGTGTAATCCACAAGAAAAGAAGAATCAATAATTTACGGTGTTACCCAAAAGTCACCCGGAATTCAGGCGGCCTGCATTGAATCGGAGCCTGCGAACTGGCACACTGCGGGCTCCTCCTGAGGTAAGTATGCAAATGAGACCCACATTTTGGCGGCGTTGCCTGGCAATACGAGTCGGGGTAGCCCGGAATCACTCCGTGGTACAAAAACGAGCGATGCGAATTGTGGTAGGCTCGATCCTTGTAGTCCTATGCTCCGGCCCGTTGCACTCGCAGGACGCTGTTGCTCTGACGCAACAAGGTCTCGATTTCATGAATCGGGGGCAATTTCGCGAGTCGGAATCGCCACTTCTGCAGGTTCTCAAACTCGCTGGTCCGGATAACCCGACGGCAGTCTACAACGTGGCCTCGTTGTACCACCGGCAAGGGCGCTTTTCTGAGGCCGAGAAGTTACATCGGCATGCGCTCGAACTGATCGAGCACGAGAGCGGCCCATTTTCTCTGGATGTGGCTCAATCCTTGAACGACCTCGGCGCGATCTACCGTTCCCTCGGCAGGCACTCGCAAGCGATTGCGGTGCTGAAACGCGCGGTTGGAATTCTGGACAGGAGCCCTTCCAGTGAACTCACTGCGACGACCCTCAACAACCTGGGCGCGGCGTACTATGAAATCGGGCAGGTTGTCCACTCGGAAGAAATCGTGCGACGCGCGCTGGCGATAGCCGAGTCCAGACAGGATAGAGGCTCGGAGGTTCCCTACCTCCTGAGCACCCTTGGACGCCAATATCTGGCGAGGAAGCACTACTCCGACGCGGAGGCCGTCTATCGCCGGGCCATTTCGCTGCTCGCTGAGACTCATGGCCTTCAACACCCGGATTATGCGCTTGCGATGAGCAATCTAGCAGTTGTGTACCAGCGCCAACGGCGATTTCGAGAGGCGGTTCCGTTGCTGGAGTCGGCGCTTGAGATCTTGGAAAGTAGCGCGGGCCGAGATGCTCCCGTTCTCGGTGTTCCACTGGACAGATATGCCGAGGTCTTGCGAGGTCTCGGCCGAAAGTCAGAAGGGCAAGGGGTCGCACGGCGGGCCAAGTCGATCGTTAGGCCGGGGACTGGGACAGTCGATGTGACAGCGCTGCGCCGAACTCGTCGATGGACGACAAGCTATTAACACCCTATCCGTTGAATACCACCTGAACGGTCTGAGTAGTTGCTCGGCCTCTCGAAGCAATCCACTTTGACGGTTTGTCGCCAATCCGGAGATGTGCTTACTTCCGGATTGCTCCTGGATGACGGGCAAACCGGAAGTTGAGAAAACCAGGATCGCGGCGGAGTTACAATGATCTTGCCGGGCGAAACGGAAGCTGGCTCTGCTGGGAAGCAACCATGCCGAGGGATAGTTCGGCGGGCTCATCGAGACGATGAACGGAGCGCAGAGGCCTCGCTTCTGCGCTTTCAAAAGAACCATATCGGATCGGTAGACCCTGATGCCTTGAAAATCCCCGCCCGAAGGGCGGAATACTCGCTAACGGAGAGCGCCCTCTCTCCATTCCACGTTGAACCAACACAAGGTCGCCCGTTCACCACCAGCCAAACGAGAGATCAAGATTGCATTCGCCAAAAATTGAAACGATTTAGCGAGGGGGCTTTCCACCCCGCGCCGCAATCAAGTTTCTGGGTAGGGGTGGTTTCCCGGAATCGCGGGCCGGAAGCCACGGTTCAGGTTCGGAATCGCCGTTCCACTATGCCCGATTCTATGCCCACCCCCTGCATAGAAGGGTTACTCAGTCTTACGCGTGCCGTGTTCGACCGTGCGCCTAAGCTGCCCCGAATGAGCACGTTAGAACAAGAATAAACAATCCTGCGTAATGCTGCTAAGTTATTGATTCTAGGCAACTTCTTGCCTCCGGAGCAAAAGGCCGTAAGTTCGAATCTTACCGGGCGCACCAACTCAAGGAAGAATCTGCCTGAGTTGGTATTCGATGTTGAATAATCTCTCCACGCCGGCCGGATCGCTCCGCGCAAGAAGAGTAATAATCTGGTCCCGTTCCTCCAGCAGCTTACGGAGCCCCTCTAGCTGAGCCGCGCTCAGTTCATCCGGGCTATCGGTCCGGCTTCGCAGTGCGCTAAAGAATTCGCTCGCGGACTGACGCGCCTTCTCGTATTCGCCGCGTTTCCCGTAAAGAGCCGCCATGGCAACGTGATTCTTCAGTACCGCCAGCCTCAGTTCGCCTTTTGCGCGTTCGGTTTCGGAACTGCGATTGCGGGCTACAACCCACATCGGGATCAGCCCCAACAAAAACGCAATCAGCAGACCAATGGTCCAGTTTCTAATGGCGGTCCCCCTGCTTGTACCGGATGTTGCCATGGTTAGCTCCTTCCTTCAGATTCGCAGAAACAGTTTCCGGCGGTACATCCAGAAAAGAATCAGCCAGAACATCAGCAAGACCGCCGCACCCAGCATCAATGGTTCCAGCGCGTTGCCGAAAATTCTGAAAGCGTCCGGACCCAAATGGATGCGGAACGAATCCACAATGAACCGCTCGAACAGGTGCGCGATCAAGTAGGCAGCGATCGAATTCATCCCGATCACCACCAGTGGAAACGTCCACTTCTTGAAGCCTTTCACATCAATGATCCAACTGAATCCCGCCAGTAGCAGGAAACAGGTCCCGCCGCTGAATAGCGTCCAACTTGGTGTCCAGATGCGCTTCACAACCGGACAGATGCCGGAAACATGGAGCAGAACCCCAGCGGCAATGCCGATCGCGCCCGCGATCAGAAAGCGCTTCATGGGAATGCGGGGAGCGTCCGAGCGCAACCAACGGCCTGCCACCAACCCTAGAATCATGGTGCCCAGCGTGGGAATAAAACTGAGCGTCAAGTAGCCTCCGCCATTTGCAAGGAACGGCTTCGCGCGTGGCAGTAGATTCAGAAACCACTGATCGAAAGCTTGTCCCAAATTACTGTTCTTATTCCAGTGCGCGGCGAAGCCTGAATAATGATGCTGCCAATTGGCCGGCACCCCTACTGCCTGGTAATCGAATCCCAGCCCCGGCACGGGATAAAGGCCCCAGGCCAGCCAGTAACCCGTCAGGATGGTGGCAAACGCAATCCACTGCCATCGCGGAGGACGGAACCCGAGCACGAACAAGAACGGATAACCCAATCCGATTTGAGTGAGCGTGTCTTCAAACGTAAAGTTCGTTTGCGTACTGTGAATCGATCTGAGGAAGATGCCGAGCGCAATCAGTAGGAGCGACCGCCAGATGGCGTGCGCAAATAGTGTACCGAAGGCCGCGCTCTTCGCCAGACGGCTTGCAATGGAGTAGGGCAACGCCACGCCGACCAGAAAGGAAAAAGACGGCTGAATCAGATCGTGCAGGGAACAACCGGCCCAATCCACATGAGTCTGGTTATAAGCCAAAACGCTCCAGAACCAGTTGCCGGGGAACGCTTGCGCCACCCGCGAAAGATGCAGCACCTCCGCCATCATCAGCAACATCACGAAGCCGCGATACGTGTCAAGAGCGCCGTTGCGTACCACAGGTTGTGGGGTGCGGATCGCGTCCTGCGCGAGCGGCGAGGGTCTGAGGGCGGTCTGCAACGGTCACCTCCTACGGCGGTTCACAGCAGACACCAGCATACGCCTAAACGCCGGCTCGGACAGACTGGGAGGAGGATTGCGCGGAAAATCGGGATGTCCGATAATCTCATTCTGGAGGACACATGCAACCTGCTCAAACCGGACTTGAACAACTGAACCAAAGAATGCGCGCGGTATGGACGGCGGGCGATTTCGGGCAAATCGCGCGATATTCGGCACAGCATGCCGAAGAGTTCGTGGCTCGCCTGGGAATAAAGACGGAGGCTAAAGTGTTGGATGTTGCGTGCGGCACTGGCAATCTGGCCATCCCCGCCGCACGTGCGGGAGCCAAGGTCGCCGGCGTGGATATCGCTCCAAATCTATTGGAGCAGGCGCGGCAAAGAGCCGCCCAGGAACGGCTCGACGCAAGTTTCGAAGAGGGCGATGCCCAACAACTGCCCTATGCGGACGGCCAATTCGATATCGTGATGACAATGTTCGGGGCAATGTTCGCGCCCACGCCGGAACGAGTGGCTTCTGAGATGCTCCGGGTCTGCGGGCCGGGCGGCATGATCGCAATGGCTAACTGGACTCCTCAAGGCTTTACCGCAAAGGTGTTTGGTGCGGGCGTGCGGTTTGCCCCGCCTCCGGAAGGAATTCCCTCGCCGCTGCTTTGGGGAGATGAGGCAACTGTGAAACAACGGCTGGCGAGTGGCACTTCCCAGATCCGAACCACGCTCCGGAAGATCGACTTAGAGTTCCCGTTTGCCCCTAAAGAGGTGGTGCAGTTCTTCCGCGACTATTTTGGCCCGGTCCATATGACCTTTTCAAGATTGGACCCTCAGCAACAGGCAGAGTATGCGGCGGACTTGGAAAGGGTTTGGCGTGAGCATAACGAAGCCACTGGGAATCGAACGCTGGTACGCGCGGAATATTTGGAAGTACTTGCGACCCGGGCGTAGGCGGCGCCATCCCTGTTTTCACTCACCTCATATGGCCAGCCGGGATAGCCGGGCGCGCCCTCCTCCGTCAGATACGGTTGGATATTGGCGAGTTCGAGTTGGCCGGTTGCCCGCGTTTGACTTTCATCCATCGAACCGCATAAGATACGACGCGGAACCCGAAGCTTCTGACAAAGGAGAGCTTTATGAATTTGAGGCGAGCCGTTCTATCCGCGATGGTCTGCTCCACCCTGAGCTTGACCATTGCACCAATGGCACAAGCGCAACAGGATTGGCGCCAGCCGGCCGGGCCGGTGAAGATCTACAACACCGCGAAGCAGAAACTGATGGATGGCAAGCAGATTGTCGGCGGGACTGTATCCTCGCCAGACCCGAACATGTACTGCGCCATGGCGAGCTCCGGATTCGATTTTCTCTGGATTGAAATGCAGCACAGCCCCCTGACGTATGGGGACGTGGCCAAAATGATATGGGCGTGCAGGGGCAGTGCCGCCATTCCATTTATTCGCGTGCCGGATGCCACGGAAAGCGAGATCCAGAAAGCAACAGACATTGGCGCTCTGGGCATTATTGTTCCCACCGTCGACACGGTGGAAAAGGCGCAAGACGCAGTGAAGTGGGCCAAGTACCCGCCGTTGGGGCGCCGGAGTATGGGGGCGGGCCAGTACCGCGACCTCTACGGGAGCGACTACCGTCAGACCATCAATGACAACATGGTGGTGGTGATTATGATCGAAACACCCATCGGCGCGGCCATTGCGGACAAGATTGCGGCCGTTCCTGGCGTGGATGTGGTCTTCGCTGCAAGCGGGGATTTGGCGAACTTTTCCGGCTATCAGCAGGGCAACCCGCAGTACGAAGCGCTGGTGACAAAAATCCACGATGCTACCTTAAAGGCCGATAGGAAACTGGGCGGTCCGCAGGCTTGGAAGGATCGTCAAGGTTACACCTTCCTACAGGGTGCGGGTGAAGCGGCGCTCATTAAAATGGGAACGACGGTTTCGATGGGCACGCCTCTACCGTCCCCGGGAATCAAGCGGGCCACCACTGGTCAGTAGCCGGTTTCAATAAGCTCGGCGATCAATCGGCCCGGGACGGGGATTCCGTCCTTGCCGGTGAGTTGCAATATGGTTGGAACGAAGCTCAACGCGTCATAAGGCTCGTCTATGACCGCGCCGCGGCGCACGCCGGTCTTGCTTCCGCCGGCAAACATCAGCGTGGCGTGCGTGGAGGCGCGCAGAAACGATCCGTGATTTCCGCCAGGGTTGAATCCGCGCACGTTAAAGTTCCAGTGGTCGTTGGCAAAGATCAACATGTCCGGTTCGACTAAGCGCCGCTTGCGCAGGTAAAACCGGCGGATCAGTGTACGCTCGCGCGCGTCGCCGTCCGATGAATGGTTCTCCGGCGGCGCCCAACGCGTAAACTGCTCATGAAGGCCGATCAGAGCGTTGGAATATTTCGTACGGTGCGCCGCCCTGAACCAATCGCTCTCTGTATGCCACTGAGAGAGCCACGCCTCCCGCGTGGAGTTTCCTGTGGTGAGAGCGGGATCTTCCCAGAGCTTGAGAGGCAGGCCGGCCATCCACTTTTCCGGTGCGATGGCGATCTGTCCCGTTCCGCTATCGATGGACAATTGGACGGGAACGTATCGCATCCGAAGACCATTTTGAACATCGTATTTCGACAGCAAAATCGCTTGATGGCCCGATCCCGCGTAAAGCAGAACCGCGTCACCCGTCAGGTCCTCACGGGAGCCGATCGAGAGAGGCAGATCGGCTTGGGGCAATCGCACAGTGATGAAATCAACCGGATGACTGTCCACGCCGGATTGTGGATTATTTTGGACAGAAATATTGGAAAAGGCTGAAAGGTAATCGATCCGGCGAAAGCTGCGCTGCAGGTCGAGGACTCCGTCTCGATTGAAAATAAAACCTTGCGGCCCGGGTCCGGTAGTGTAATTTCGCAGGTCTTCCAGACTGTTCGCATCGCCCATGGCACGCTTGGGAATGAGATCATCGACATGCATCCGGACCGTCAGATCTTCGGAACGCAGCGCAAGAAGCTTCTTGATGCTCTGTGCGTAATCGGCATAATCGTGAAGCTCCTTTTCCCACTCATCCACGCGTGCGGCCACGCGCCTCGCATTCTTATCAAGGCCGAGATCCCTTTCGGCTGCCGTAAATTTCTTAGGTTGTGAGCGAACCCATTGCTTGTCACGCGCAGCCTTCGCGCGGATCGCAGTGAGTTCCTCATCCAGTTCAGACAGCACCTGTGTCCACTGAGCGCGGTGTTTATCCAGAATCTGAATGACTGCGTCCCGGGTGGCGCGGCGATGAGTATCGGGAATGCTACCCTGCATGGCAAGCTGGAGTAGCAGAGCGTGGACCAGATTGAGATCGTTCTGCCGGAGGTGAATGGACGCCCGCTCATTTCCATCCAGGTCAAGCATCGCGGTCGGGTACTGCGAGCTGTCGTAACCGGCATCCTGTCCCGGCGTAATCACTAAGGAGACAAATGGATCGAGCCCCTTCAGTTTGTATTTTTCGAGCAGGTAGCGGTTGGTGGCCACGTTATGGCTGCCGGCGGCCGGGCTGGTCAGAAATGTAACCATGTTGAAGCCCTGGCTGTAGAAGTCCTCCGAATTGTTCATTCCATGATCGGAGACGACGGCCAGAACGGTCTGCTCCGCTAGAGGGCTGGACTGGATGGCCGACCAAACGCGGCCGGCAAGCGCGTCGAACTCACGCAGCACGTTTACCAGTGCAGCCGGATCGTTAGTAAGATGCGCGACGTGATCGAATTCACCGGTGAAGGAGTCCAGGTACGGAATGCCGGTGTTGCGAATCCTGGTCACCAGTTCCCGCTCTACCTCATCTGAGATGCTGCTCCGCATGTCGAAGCCGGTCTGCCATTCATCGAACAGCTCGCGAGGGGAGCGGCTGGTGAAGCGGTGCTGTAAGCTGTCCTTCAGGCTTTTCCATCGGACGCCGCGTTGAAACAGTTGGAACCCTTGATAGCTTTGGCCATAACCGAAACGATCGCTCAAGAGCGGAATACCAGCCTGATCCAAAACCTCGACACCTGGCATATCCACTCGTTTGGAAGTGGCGTATCTCACGTAGAACGGAAAGAAATTCAGGTAATCGTAAACCTTGCAGGTGAACCGGTCGTATTCCACATTGCCTTTGATTTGCAGATGCTCACCCGTATCCGTAATGGACCAGGCGGGCACGGAGACGGTGATTCCCCTGGTGTAGTAATTCCTCAAGCGAACCCCATTCTCAGCGAAGATGTGAGACATCCAGGGCAGAACGTGTTTGCCGGTGGCTGGGTCGGGACTTTGAATGTACTGTTCTATCAGGCTGGCGGGAATGCCATCTGCCTTTAAGACCACCACGCGTTTTACTTCCGCCCGCGCTACAGCGGTTAGAGCGAAACACAAAATGAATGCGGACAGCGCCGGAATACGATCCATGCCCTATTCGCAACCCGAATTCATTGCGGCCGCGGGCAACGCGTATGACTGTTCAACAGTCCCGCGAAGATACTGGACGGCCAGATCGCGCCAGGCGCCTTCGATCTGTTTATTATTCGCCACCCGCGCCAGAATGTCTCTTGCATTTACCGTGTCGATTCCGTGCAGTGTCTTCAAGCATTGCCGGCGGATGGAATCGTCCTGACTTTGAACGAACAGCCGTTCGACGAGCGTGGGAATATCCTTCTCAAGCGCTGCCATCCGGGGATCCGCTAATTGCGCAATGGAGCGGGTGACAAGCGCCGGCGCCCAGGCTACTTCGGGTCTCACGCCGCCGGCAACCAATGCGCGGAGAAAGCTCGATTGCGAGGCAGCCCGGCGGTGTATGTCCAGTTGCGAGAGCAAACTATAGCCGGGCACATCGCGATGATGGTACTGTCCGAAGGTGACCGCGGTTGCAGACCCGAATAGGAAACGTGTAAAACGGGAGTGGAGATCCCGGGCGAGTTCGGACTGCCGGTCGCGGTGGAGGCGGTTCCCCAGCAATGCGCCAGTGCCCGCCTTACTCATCAGCAAGCTGTAATTCCTTCGTGCGATCTGCGACTCGGCTTCCGAATTAGTATCCATGGGATTGAGAGCCAGCCGGTCCAGCCGTTTTGCGATTTCGGAGCGGAATTCCGGGTCGATTCTGCTGTCCAGAGCCAGAAGTTGACGCAATTCCGTATAGGCTCCTAGACGCGAATAGCGATCGACGGGCGAGCCGTGACGGCCGCGGACAAAGGTCCAACCCATCTGAATGGCGTGGTATTCCCAATTCGCAAACCCTGTCAGGCCAAGGACGCCGGTGGCAGTGTCGCTGGCAGCCCGCCGCGCCATCTCCCATCTCTTCGGCCGCGAGCCGTCACGGAAATCGACAAGCAGCAGAGGCACTCGTGGATGCTCCAGGCTATAGAGCGCCAGCGGGATAAGTTCAACCGGATGTGCGCCCGGTGTGGCGGCTGAAACTTGCCGGTTTTCCGCATCGAAGTACCGTGTCGCGATGTAACCCTTCCAATCGGGAAGCCGGGTGTCCACCCACGGATTGGAGATGCCCAGGAACGCAGAGTCGAATGCCCGTGCCGGTTGATGGCCGTTCGCGGAGCGTTCGATCCAGAGCAGAGCGTGCGATGGACGGCGATCGCCAAAGCTCAAAGGCTCGAAAATAAGCCCATTCCGTTCGGCAGCCTGGCGCAAAAGATCCCAATTCGCTCCACGAGATACCTCTTCCGTAAAGCGCTGTTTCCGGTACACCCCGCGCAGGCGTCCATCGGAGACCAGCATCCCCAGGGTATTTCGATTCAGCGAAAGCCTGGCGCAGATCTGCTCCACTTCCGCATCGGAGAACAGACGATCCGTGGCGGATTGCGATTGAGCTTCAGACATCACCGTGAAAGCCTGCAACGTGTGCAACTGGCCGGAATCGGTGGAATTTCCGCGATACGAACGACTGGAAGCCCGGACAAGCAGCCCGTTCCGGTCCAACACCATACTCTGAAGCGCCTGGCTTAGCAAATCTTGAACTAGACCCCGATCGGGATTCGCGAGATCGATAAGGGGGCGCAGTTTCTTGTTCTCAGACGAGCGGGATGCGCCAGAGCGGCGGTAGAAGAACGGAATCGAAGCCGTCAGCCTTTGCTTCCACGACGGCGGCGTGTACGGCCAGGACCATACATACCGGAGGCGATCGTTATCGGGATTACGATCCCCCAAGGTATCTCTGAGAACGCTGATCAGTGGGATTTCTCGATCACCGCGCTTTTGAGCGAAAATGGTCAGCAGTTCGGCGCCTTGCTCTACCTCGATACGGTCCACCCGGAACATAGAAGGCTGCTGCGGCGCGACTGGGGTCAGAGTGGACAGCTGCGGAATCGATTCGGCGAAAACCGCACCGCCGAAAAAGCAGACCAACAAAACTGAGAATTGGCCTAACTGTTTAATAGCTTGTAGCATTCTGTCTGAAGTTGTTGTGTGCAAACAAGAATCCTTGCGCTCTTTGGGTTTTCCCCTCTACTGAAGTAGACGCGCGGATTGAAATTCTGTTCGCGCCCCCTTGCTTGTTCTCCGGATTTTTGATGTTATCTATACCGAACCTAATTTTTATTCTCCAAGGAGAGATTTAATGGCATCCAATCGCGGCGTAGCGTACATGGGCCCAGGTAAGGTCGAAGTACAGTCTATTGATTTTCCAAAACTTGCTCTCGGATCCCGAAAGTGCGAGCACGGGGTCATTCTCAAAGTGGTTGCGACAAACATCTGTGGCAGCGATCAGCATATGGTTCGCGGCCGCACCACTGCCCCGCACGGGTTGGTGCTGGGCCATGAGATTACTGGCGAAGTGATGGAAGCGGGAAGAGATGTGGAGTTCATCAAAGTGGGCGACCTCTGTTCGGTTCCCTTCAACATCGCCTGCGGGCGTTGCAGGAATTGTAAGGAAGGGAAGACCGGCATTTGTCTGAACGTGAATCCCGCCCGGCCAGGCGCGGCTTACGGGTACGTGGACATGGGCGGATGGGTGGGCGGCCAAGCCGAGTACGTTATGACGCCCTATGCGGACTTCAACTTGTTAAAGTTTCCGGATAAAGACCGCGCGATGACCAAGATCCGCGATCTTACCCTGCTCTCGGACATTTTCCCGACCGGCTATCACGGCGCGGTTACCGCAGGTGTAGGACCTGGCTCGGTGGTCTACGTTGCTGGGGCCGGTCCAGTTGGCCTCGCGAGCGCGGCGTCCTGCCAACTGCTGGGCGCGGCATGCGTGATTGTCGGGGACATGATTCCCGAACGGCTGGCACAAGCCCGCAGTTTCGGCTGTGAGACGGTGGATTTACGAAAGGACGCCTCCCTAGCGGATCAGATCGCGCAGATCATCGGCGTTCCGGAAGTGGACAGCGCAGTGGATTGCGTGGGCTTTGAAGCACGCGGCCACGGCGGGGAAAGCACCGTGGAACGGCCCGCGACGGTGCTGAACTCACTAATGGAGGTCACCCGCGCGGGCGGTGCGCTTGGCATTCCCGGTCTTTACGTTACTGACGATCCTGGCGGCGTGGATGAGAATGCAAAGGTAGGCCGGCTTGGCATTCGCATCGGTCTTGGTTGGGCTAAATCGCACACATTGTCCACCGGGCAGTGTCCCGTGATCAAGTACAATCGCCAACTGATGCAGGCAATTCTCTATGACAAGATCCAGATCGCGAAAGCCGTGAATGTAACCACGATTTCACTGGATGAGGCGCCCAACGGTTACAAGGA
Source organism: Bryobacterales bacterium (assembly GCA_038200305.1). GTDB lineage: Bacteria > Acidobacteriota > Terriglobia > Bryobacterales > Bryobacteraceae > JANXXV01. Next base: position 5,582 of record JBBPYD010000008.1, on the reverse strand, counting down.
TTTCGATAAGGGCGCCGCGAAGAAGTTTGTGCTCGACCCGCACAAGATGGTGGCGACGGCGTAGTATTCTCATTGTGGGGAAAGGAAGCGGGCCCGCGCAGCCAGTAAGCGCCGGCCCGCTTTTGTCTTTGCCCAGCCACGTTTAGCCCCGGTTTCAGAGGCTATGTCACAATAAAAGAAACATGACAGGCCATCAGGTTAGACAGAAATTTTTGGACTATTTCTCTGCCCGCGATCATCGCGTAGTGCGCAGTTCTTCGCTTGTGCCTGCCAACGATCCCACGCTGCTATTCACCAACGCCGGCATGAATCAGTTCAAAGATGTGTTCCTGGGTCAGGAAAAACGCGGCTATTCGCGTGCCGCGTCTTCGCAGAAGTGTGTACGGGCAGGCGGAAAGCACAACGATCTTGAAAACGTGGGCTACACGCGCCGGCATCACACGTTTTTCGAAATGCTCGGAAACTTTTCGTTTGGCGACTACTTCAAGGCCGAAGCGATCGACTACGCCTGGGACTTGATCACGCGGGAGTATGGTCTGCCGAAAGATAAGCTGTACGTCACCGTATTTCGTGAAGACGATGACGCGGAAGAGCTATGGCAAAAGGTGACCGGGATTCCGAAGAGCCGCATTTTCCGGCTCGACGAGAAAGATAATTTTTGGCAGATGGGCGAAACGGGACCCTGTGGTCCTTGTTCGGAAATCCATTTCGACCTGGGTCCGGAAGCCGCGGAACTGGGGCGCGAGGACGAGCATTTCCCGCTGGATGCAGGCGGCCGGTTCGTCGAGATCTGGAATCTGGTGTTCATGCAGTATGACCGTTCGGCGGAAGGTGTTCTGTCGCCTTTGCCGCGTCCGTCCATTGATACCGGAATGGGGCTGGAGCGGATCACGGCCATCCTGCAAGGCAAGCTGAGCAACTATGATACGGACCTAATTCGTCCCATCATCGATTACGGCGCTGGTCTGTTTAAGGTGGATTCCAAGGATAGTGACCGCGCCGGCACCGTGCTGCGGATCTGCGCCGATCACGCGCGGGCCACGGCATTTCTGATTCATGACGGGGTGACACCTTCGAATGAGGGCCGCGGTTATGTGCTTCGCAAGATCATGCGGCGCGCCATGCGCAATGCACGAATGATCGGTGTACAAGATCCATTTCTTTACCGGATGACCGGATTTGTAGCCGAGTGGATGAAGCCCGCTTATCCCGAGATGGTGGAGAGCATCTCTCGGGTTGCTCGCGTCGTGAAGGAAGAAGAGCATCGTTACGCAACCACGTTCCAGGTGGCCGAGAAAGTGTTCCACGATGAAGCGAAATCGGCCGCTGGCGGAATACTGCCCGGGCCTGCCGCTTTCAAGCTTTACGACACGTACGGGCTGGCCCTGGATGAACAGCAAGAAATGGCGCGTGAGTTCGGACTAGCCATCGATGTGGAAGGTTTCGATAAGCAGATGGACCGGCAGCGCGAACAAGCGCGCGCAAGCTGGAAGGGTGCCGATAAAACTCAAGTCGATCCCGTTTACAAGGAGCTTCACAGCGCCCATGCCACCGAGTTCTTGGGGTATGACACGTTGGCTGCGGAAGGCGCCGTCCTCGCTCTACCGAAGGAGGACGAACTCGTCCTTGACCGTACCCCGTTCTACGCGGAATCCGGCGGACAGGTGGGGGATCGGGGTGCACTTTATTCGTCGTCTACCGGTGAGAAAGTCGCGGATGTATTGTCCGCCTATGCTCCGGTGAAGGGCTTGACGGTGCATCGGATCAAGAAACTGGCCGATATCCAACCAGATGACAAGCTGAAGGCCGAAGTAGACCCGACCAGCCGTTTCCCCACCATGCGCAACCACACCGCGACGCATCTGTTGCAGGCTGCGCTACGGCGTGTTCTCGGCCCGCATGTGAAGCAGGCGGGCAGCGTGGTGGATCCAGCGCGGCTCCGCTTCGACTTCTCGCACTACGCGCCGCTGGACCCGCAGGAAATCCAGGAAGTGGAGCGGCTGATCAATGAGGAGATTCTGACGAACGCTCCCGTGCAGACCGAAGTGATGGAGATTGACAAGGCTCTGTCCACGGGCGCCATGGCTCTGTTTGGCGAAAAATACGGCGACAAGGTGCGGGTGGTCACGGTACCGGATTTCAGCCGTGAGCTCTGTGGCGGTACGCACGTGAAGCGAACAGGCGATATCGGCCTGTGCAAGATTGTGTCTGAGGGCGGCATCTCCGCGGGTGTGCGCCGCATTGAAGCCGTCACCGCGGAAGCTGTCGTCCAGAAGCTAGAAGAGAAGAATGCTGCGCTGAGCGAACAGTTGGAACGCCTCAACGCCACGCATAAGAATCTTGAAAAGCAGGTGGAACAGCTCAAGAATAAGGTGGCGCAAGCGCAGGTTGGCGAGCTGGAAAATTCTGTCCACACTATAAAGGGCGTGAAGGTGCTCTCTGCGAAAGTGGACGGGCTCGACCGTCAACAGCTTCGGGCCCTGGCCGATTCCTTGCGCAATAAGTGGAAATCGTGCGTCGTCGTGCTGGGTTCCTCGGAAGATTCCGCGGTATCGCTGATATCCGCGGTTACGAAGGATCTCACCGGTAAAGTTCATGCGGGCAAATTGGTGGGCTCGGTGGCGCTCGCAGTAGGCGGCAAAGGCGGAGGCCGTCCGGATATGGCGGAAGCTGGCGGAAACGACGTGGCTGCGCTGCCCAGTGCGCTGGCGGGTGTCTATACTTCGGTGGAGAGCATGTTGTGAATCAGTTCGATGCGCTGGTGGTGGGCGCCGGTCCTACCGGCCTCGCCTGCGGCATCGAATTGCAGAATCGCGGGCTGAGCACCGTCCTGATTGAGAAGGGCTGCGTGGTCAACTCCCTTTATCACTACCCAACGAACATGGTGTTTTTCACCACGCCGGAATTGCTGGAGATCGGCGGCATTCCAATGACGTCGCTGAATGAGAAGCCGGGCCGGACTGAGGCGTTGAAGTATTACCGCCGCGTGGCGGATCACTTCCATCTGAATGTTCACCAGTATGAGACCGTGCTTGGGGTGCATGGGGGCGATGGCGATTTCATCATCCCTACGGAAGACAGAAACGGCTGCCGGCACGAATACCGGGCGAAGAAGATTGTACTGGCCACGGGCTACTACGACGTGCCGAACATGCTCAATGTGCCGGGCGAAGACCTGCCTAAGGTGATCCATTACTACAAAGAGGCCCACCCTTACTATAATCACGATGTCGCGGTGATTGGCGCCAAAAACTCAGCGGCGATTTCCGCGCTGGAACTGTACTGGACCGGCGCGCGGGTTACTCTGATTCATCGCGGCGCTGGTATTTCGGATTCGGTAAAGTATTGGATCAAACCGAACATCGAGAACCGCATCAAGAATGGCGAGATTGCCGGTTACTTCAACTCGAGTTTGCAGGAAATTCGCGCGGACTCGATTGCGGTGGACACGCCCGGTGGAGTTGTCACGCTGAAGAACGATTTTGTGTTCGCCATGACTGGCTACCGGCCCGATTTGGAGTTTCTGGAAGCGCTGGGAATCACATTGCAGACCGATTCGCTACGGCCATGTACAAATCCGGAAACCCTGGAGAGCGAACGGCCGGGCATCTTTCTAGCGGGCGTGATTGTGGCGGGCATGCACACCAACGAAATCTTTATTGAGAATGGCCGTTTCCATGGCAAATTGATCGCGGATGCTGTGCGGCGGCAGGTCAGTTAGGGGACCACGGCAACCACATCGATCGCAAACGCGGCATCCAATCCCGGAAGCCCCTCGAATAGCAACAGTGTGCTCGCCGGAGGCGTTGCTTTCCCGTAAAATTCAAATCGGATCTTTCGGATGCGGTCCGCCGTGGATCTGCTCAGTGGATACAGATGGGTGACCGCGACATGCTTGAAATTTGCTCCAACGCTATCGAGCGCTTTTTCCAGACGGCCGAACGCAAGCCGTACATCTTCATCCTGCAAGCGAAATCCGACTTGTGTCCCTGTCAGCGCCACCTTACCCGGCGCTACAAAAGCCGCTTGTGAATAGCTACCCGGTTGCGCGTCGAAGAAACTGAGTGCCTGTTTTGGCTCGGCATTCAGCGCGGCTACTGCTTCGCATTCGGCGGAGTTTTCCAGCGATGCACGCTGCAGTTGCACAAAATCCAGCGCAGCCTTCGGGAACGCGGCTTGTGTCTGCTCCCGGATCGCATTCACGTTTTCCAGATGACTCAAAAAGCAAGTCACCCGCCGCACCGATGCTGGATCGACCCCGGCCTTCCCGGTAATCTTTTGCAGTGGGCTTAAGGGATCTTTCATCGTGGACGGTTGGCCAGAGAAAAATGCCAGCCCCTGCGGGTTCTGCGGCCGCTTATCGCTGGCGACAGCCTCCAGTACCACTTGCGCGCCTTCCAGCGGGAGGCCACCCACCTGAACCACCGTCAGAGCGGGCAAATTCATCTTTTTGTCTGTAAACGTCTCGCTGACAATCGTCTGCACGCGCCGAAGGTCGCCGGAACCAGCCACAAATGCCCGGAGCTTCACAATCTGCGCTCCCCGGGTCTGCTGCATCAGGTTCTTCAGGGCATCTTTGGTCTGTTGCGAAAGTAGCCCCTTTGCGGAAAGCGGAGAGACATGGAACACGAGCCGCTCCACATTGGCCACAACGGCGGCTGGAGGGTCCTTAGGAACGGGAAGCACTTGCGTGATCTCTTCTGATTTCTTCTTTTTGGCCGTGCAGATCAGCGGAAGTGTGAAAAGGGTAACGGTGAATAGAAGGGCAACCCGACGCACGTGCTGATTGTATCATTCAGGGTGATTTAGCCATCAGGCGGCACCGCAGAGCCCGGAGTCGCCTCGGAAACGGCGTAATAATATCTGACCGGGAATTCTATTAAATGCCGATCACCGGCCAAGCTCTCTCAAGGCGCGCCGAGTGTTTACCGGGTCGGGGAATACTCTGTATGAGAAGTGCGATCCGGCTTGGGTTCACCCGTCCGCAACAGCGTAACAAAAGAGCGTTACGTTATGGGGCGGGGCGGCGGTTTACTAACGTAAGTGGGTATGTGAGCTTAAAGGTGCTGCCTTCGCTTAAGGTGTATGGAGAAAAGAGTGAAGCGGTATCCGCATGCAATAGCGCAGCCCGAGGGCGACCGCCAAAACCAAAACTCGCCCGAAATCCTTTGACGTAAAACCCCACTTGCTGAACGAACTTTTCCCTCCATGCTTCTTTGATGGTGCCCGCTACGGAAAGGAGCGGCGGTTCGGCTATATTGAGCGGGGCGATCAGTTCAAAATTCTCGGTATCGTTGATGGTGTCGACCACGCCGACTAACGCGCAAGCTTCCGATTCCCAGTTCTCCCCAGATTGCAGTGTATCTGTATCGTTCCGAAGAGCTAGTCTTGTATAACGCAGGATGAGCCTGGAGCCAAGGTGTATTTCTAACGCAGAGTGAGCCTGAAAGGAGATCGAAGGCGGCATGCTGGGAGTTGAACGTCAGCATGAAGAGCGGAGAACGGCTGAGTATGGAACAGATCAGATGGTTCCTTGCAGCCAGCGAAGAATTCAGATTTGAGGCGAGCAATCGGGAGGAGGT
>JBBPYD010000007.1:0-26645 GCA_038200305.1 Bryobacterales bacterium | reverse complement strand
GGCCATGCCCGGCGTTGGTGATGAGCACTCCGGACGACCAATCGATCCAGCAGTTGCCGGATGCATCGAAGACCTGAAAGCCTTCCGCGTGATCCCAAACGACAGGCGGCTGGCCACGCATCGCTACCGGCTCAAAGCACTGGAGCCGTTCGAGAGTGGCCAGCGATTCCGGAGCAGGCAGGTCCGTGACAATGCGGCGGTACTTCGTTTCAATGTGAGGGACTGAACGCGGTGTGAGTGAGTATTCGCGGGCCATAGAAATCTATCTTATCGTTGTGATTCGGAATTACGACTTGAGGTGTACTCCCCCCAGCCACCGGTCGATGCCATTGAGTTGAACATGATTGAGTTCACCGGCGAGCACCCGTTGGCCTGCCTCAGTAACCTTGATCGGTGGCGGCGTGAGAAGTGGCTTGCGAACTTTGGTCAATTTTTGCAGACGCCGTTCCAGAATGGAATCTCCCATGAAACGGGGCTCGTCCTTCTTCTGATAGGCGTTGAAGATTTGCTTGAATGTCTCCGCCCCTTCTGTCACGGCTTCCAGGATGTAGCGGTCGGTAAGCGAGAGTCCATTCTTTTCCGAGGGAAAATCTTCCAGATGACGGCGGAGAGCGGCGGCCAGGAATGGAAGAGCGGAGAGATCTTCCGTGAGCAGGCTCACAATGACGGTGCGGTCTGGAGAGCAATAAGCCACCCAAGCCCGGTGCCCCAGCGCGAGTTGCGCCGGGGAGACAGGCTGCCGCAACTTCCAGAGCTGAGCCATCTGCGCCGCGTTCATTGGCCCTAGGTATTGATCAGTGGAGATCAGGCTGACCTCGGGATGGCGCGTGGTCAGTGCGCTCAAAATCTGGATCAGTTGAAGCTGATCGTAAAGGTCATGCTCAAACCAAAGTGCGATTCGCGGGGCCGTCAGCAGCGCCGTGTCGCGGCCACCCATCTCGCGTCGAACGTCCTTGTACTTGCCCCAGCCGCACTCCGCAAGGACGCGCGCGCGGACATCGCTCATCTGTTCCAGCCGGAGACCCGCGGGCGTCGGACCCTCATGCAGAACGTCGCGCCATGGGAGAACCTCATTGGACCGTACAGCTTCGCCGATAGCGTTTACAGATGAGTCGCCGTTAGTTACGTGTAGCATTTGTTCATGAATGCGCGATTATAACAAGGCTCATACACTCGGCTACCATTCACAAAATATTTGCTTACAATGAAGGTGTAGGGTCATCTAAATAACCGGAGACATTCTAACGATGGGGAACTGCGAATGAGCACTCTCGCAGTGGGGATGGACAGAACTGCGCGCTTTTACCAGACGCCAATCGGCAAGAAAGCCGTCATGGCAGTCACCGGTGTTATCCTATTCGGTTTTGTAGTCGGCCACCTGCTCGGCAATCTGCAAATCTACCTGGGCAGGGAAACCATGGATCATTACGCGTTAACTCTCCGCGGTATGCCGGCGCTCTTGTGGGCTGTTCGCGCGGTGTTGCTGTTAGCGGTGGTTCTCCACATCACAGCGTCTATTCAACTAACGAATCTGAAGAATGCCGCGCGGCCGATTGGATACGTCAAGAAGAAAGATGTGCAGGCAAGCTGGGCGTCGAGAACAATGATGTGGAGTGGCCCCATCATTGCAGTTTTTGTGGTTTTTCACCTGCTCCATTTAACCTGGGGGACCATTCATCCCCACTTTCGCGAACTGCATCCGTATGAGAATATGGTCGCCGGATTCCAGGCCGTTCCAATCGCGATCTTCTACATCGTGGCGGTCTGCATGTTGGGTCTGCACCTGTATCACGGGTTGTGGAGCATGTTTCAGAGTGTGGGCCTGAATCATCCCCGCTACAGTCCGGCGCTCAAGAAGTTCGCTGTCTACGCGTCGATTCTGCTCGTCCTGGGGTTTATTTCGATCCCAATCGCGGTGTTGACGGGGGCCGTTTCTTAACGTATGCAACTCGATCCTCGCGTTCCTTCCGGGCCTATTGAAAAAGCCTGGGATAACTATAAGTTTGAAATGAAGCTGGTGAATCCGGCGAACAAGCGCAAGTACAACATCATCGTAGTGGGATCGGGGCTTGCCGGTGCTTCCGCTGCGGCAACCATGGCCGAGCTCGGCTACAACGTTAAGTGCTTCTGCTTCCAGGATTCGCCACGCCGCGCTCACAGCATTGCCGCGCAGGGTGGCATCAATGCGGCCAAGAATTATCAGAATGATGGCGACAGCATCTTTCGCTTGTTCTACGACACTGTAAAGGGCGGCGACTTCCGCGCCCGCGAGCCCAACGTTTACCGGTTGGCGCAGATCAGCGTAAACATTATCGACCAGTGCGTGGCGCAGGGTGTTCCCTTTGCCCGGGAGTACGGCGGCACGCTGGCGAATCGTTCGTTCGGCGGCGCGCAAGTCTCGCGAACTTTCTACGCACGCGGCCAGACGGGCCAACAGCTTTTGTTGGGAGCGTATCAGGCACTAGAGCGGCAGGTGGATGCCGGCAAGGTGGAGATGATTCCGCGCACCGAAATGCTGGACTTGGTGGTGATTGACGGCAAAGCGCGGGGTATTGTCACGCGGAACTTGATCACGGGGAAGATCGAATCACACATAGCCGATGCAGTGGTGTTGGGTACGGGCGGATATGGCAACGTTTACTATCTCTCGACGAATGCGAAAGGCTCGAATGCGACAGCTATCTGGCGTGCCTATAAGCGCGGAGCCTTGTTCGCGAATCCCTGTTTCACGCAGATTCATCCCACGTGTATACCGGTATCGGGGAATTATCAATCGAAACTGACGCTCATGAGCGAGTCGCTCCGGAACGACGGCCGCATTTGGGTGCCGAAGAAGCAACACGACAAACGCACTCCAGCCGAGATTCCGGAAGCCGAGCGCGACTATTATCTGGAGCGCCGCTACCCCAGCTTTGGCAATCTGGTCCCGCGAGACGTGGCGTCCCGCAATGCGAAAGCAGTTTGCGATGAAGGCCGGGGCGTTGGCGAGAGTGGGTTGGGCGTATACCTCGACTTCTCAGACGCGATTCAGCGCCTGGGCAAGAAGACCATTGAGGAACGTTACGGCAATCTGTTCGAGATGTACGAACGGATCACCGGCGAAAATCCTTATGAGTTGCCCATGCGAATCTATCCGGCGATTCACTACACCATGGGCGGACTCTGGGTGGACTATCAACTGATGAGCACCATTCCGGGTCTATTTGTGATCGGGGAAGCCAACTTTTCAGATCATGGCGCCAACCGGCTGGGCGCCAGTGCATTGATGCAAGGCTTGTCAGACGGGTACTTCGTTCTCCCCTACACCATCGGGAATTATCTGGCGAGCACAAAGCTGGAACGGATCGATACCGGCTTACCCGAGTTTCGCGCCGCCGAGATGGGGGTCGAGCAGATGACAAAAACGCTTCTGTCGATTCGCGGCAACCGAACCGTGAGCTCATTCCACCGGGAGCTCGGAAAGATTGTGTGGGAATACTGTGGAATGTCACGTACTGCTCCGGGTCTGGAACAGGCTATCGAAAAAATCGCGTCGTTACGCGAAGAGTTTTGGAATAACGTAAACGTGTTGGGGAACGGTGAAGAGATGAATCAATCTCTGGAGAATGCAGGCCGGGTGGCCGATTTCTTCGAGCTTGCCGAACTGATGTGCCGCGACGCCCTGGACCGGAATGAATCCTGCGGCGGCCATTTCCGCGAGGAATACCAGACGCCGGAAGGAGAGGCCCTGCGCAACGACGCCAACTATTCATACGTAGCCGCGTGGGAATACGCAGGGCAGAACCAAACTCCGGTGCTGCACAAAGAGCCTCTCACCTTCGACTATGTTCACCCGAGTCAACGGAGTTATAAGTAAATGAATTTGACCCTTCACGTTTGGCGCCAGCCCAACGCGGCCGCCAAGGGCCGCATGGTGACGTACCAGGCGAAAGACATCAACCCCGATATGTCGTTTTTGGAAATGCTGGATGTGGTCAATGAGGGCTTAATAAACAAGGGTGAAGAGCCGATCGCGTTCGACAACGATTGCCGCGAGGGCATTTGCGGTACCTGCGGATTCATGATTAACGGTATTGCTCACGGCCCGTTGCCCAAGACCACGGTGTGCCAACTCCACATGCGCCATTTCAAGGATGGCGATGAACTGTACCTTGAGCCTTGGCGCGCCCGTGCGTTTCCAGTGGTGAAAGACCTTGTGGTGGACCGTTCGGCATTCGATCGCATTATCGCAAACGGCGGCTACATTTCGATTTCCGCCGGAAGCGCTCAAGATGGCAACAACATTCTGGTGCCGAAGCAGTTTGCGGATCGTGCCATGGATTCGGCGCAGTGTATCGGCTGCGGAGCATGCGTGGCCGCCTGTCCAAACGCGTCGGCGGCGCTGTTTACCGGAGCTAAAATCCATCACCTCGCGATGCTGCCGCAGGGCCAGCCGGAGCGTAAGAAGCGTGCCGTTCGGATGGTTGCGCAAGCGAACACCGAGTTGTTCGGAAGTTGCACGAACATCGGCGAGTGTGAGGCTGTGTGCCCCAAAGGCATCCAACTTGAAGTGATCGCGGCGATGAACCGTGATTTCCTGCGCGCTACCTGGAGCGAACGGCGCGAGCCGGTCGCGTCGGATTAACTATTTAGGCCCGGAAATTCTCGACGGCATGGGACGGACGAACTTGCTCGCACCGGAAGCGATCGCGAATATTACGGCCGAAATAGCCGCCTTTGGAATCGGCAGCGAGGAATTCCCTATATTTGTGCGGCGGGAAATCAAAGTACCGGTATGCCGCGCCGCTGCGAAACTCCAAATAAAGCAGACGCTTGCTGCGAGAGTATGCCGCCGAAGCCAATACGCTCGATTCCAAAGGTACCCAGTGCACGGAGCCGGCCCTCGCCATCATTATCGCAAACCCGGCCTACACAGCCTTACCAAAAGGACCGAAAGTTGCGCGCCGCGGCGCATCTTCTAATCTTCGATCGTAATCGACGGAGCCTTCGGGCCGCCGCCGCTTTCCACCCCCGCGATCATCGTCTTTGCAAGCTGCAGAAAACCTGCCGCATTCGTATCCGCGTCGCCGTTCAACATAATCGGCCGGCCCGAATCGCCACCAATCCGAACCTGCGGGTCCAGCGGCAACGCCCCTAGAAACGGTACGCCCATCACAGCCGCGGTCCGTTTCCCGCCACCTTGCCCGAACACGTCGATGCGCTCCTTAGATTGCGGCGCGATCATGTAACTCATATTTTCCACGATGCCAAGCACCGGAACGCGCACCTGCTTGAACATCAGCACTGCCTTGCGCGCATCCTCCAGCGATACTTCCGATGGCGTCGTCACGATAATCGCCCCCGTCACCGGAGCCGTCTGAATCAGCGTCAGTTGCACGTCGCCCGTACCGGGAGGCAGATCGATCACCAGATAATCGAGGTCGCCCCAATCCACGCCGCGCAGGAATTGCTGGATCACGCTGTTCAGCATTGGACCGCGCCAGACCAGCGGCTTATCGCCAGGGTTCAGAAAACCCATCGACATCAGCTTGATGCCGTATTGTTCCAGCGGGCGGATTCGCTCGCCCGAGGCTTGCGGCGTATCGCGAATTCCCATCATCAACGGAACGTTCGGTCCGTACACGTCGGCATCCAGCAGACCGGTTTTGTGACCCAGGTGAGCCAGCGCGAGCGCCAGGTTCACCGCAACCGTGGTCTTCCCCACGCCGCCCTTGCCGGAGCCAACCGCGATCAGGTTGCGAACTCCGGGAATCGGCAGCTTAGGCTGCTCACCGCCCATGTTAGGACCCATGGATCGATGTTAGCACCCGGCTATTTCCGCGCCGTAAAGTAATCCCACTGCTGCTGTGCGCGCTCATTTAACTTCGGCAGATCCGCTTCCAGCACATATCCGTTTTGTGCCAGCGCCTTCCCGGCTGCGGCCACCTTGTTCAAATAATCCTGGCGGTCCGTATAGCGCTCTTCAATGGAAAGACGCGGATCTTTGCTCTTCAATCGTTCCGCCTTTGTGCGAGCGAATGGAACGAAGGAACCGATGAACGCGATCAACTCATCCGGCGCTCCCATGCTGGCGTCGCGCTGGTTCCATCCCGTGTACGTTCCCAACGGCGCCTGGATTTCAGGCAGCCGTACTCCAGCGATTTCGTTCCCATCAGCATCCACTTGTGGCAAAAGCACCGGGAATGGTTTGCCCAGCATCGGTGGTTCCACCGTCGCGATGCCGGTCTCCGCAAAATTCGGCCCGAAGTCAAGATGATAGGCGGCGTGAGCACGTTTCGGAACTTCGATTCCAATTTTGGGGAACGCAAGCTCGTTCAGCGGCGCCAGCTGGCTGCTCGCGATCAAAGGATATTGCGATGCAGGAGGCTCCTTGCCGTCTTTTATCCAGGCTTGCATCGCCGCCAGCAGACCGCGCATCTGATAACGATAGTCAAGCGGATCGCTCAGGTTTCGCGTGCTATGGTGCGCGGGCGGGAACGAACCGGGGCCGTGTTGCGCGCCGGTGTTGAAGTAAACACGCGTGTCAGCGGCAAGCGGCGCATCGGCCTTTCCATCCGGCGTGATATGGATCATGGAAGCTGCACGGCCCCAGTATTCGAAAGAACCATTCGTATAGAAGATCTTCGGAACCACTTTATCCGCCTTCGCACGATCCAGCAGCCCGCCCGTCATCGCTCCATCCGTTTCATCCAGGTCGGTAAACGGGAAGATGTCCACCGGGTAGAAGAAATTCGCAAACGGCTGGCCATCACGAGAGGGCTGAGCAAAGCGCTGGTTGAAGCTTCCCCGGCCCGCCCCTGCTACATGCGGCCACAGTCCATCAAACGTTAGGCGATTCTTCTCGTCTGCGTTGAAGCCATTGTAGAGAAAAGTGCGCAGCACCCGGCCGCTCTGCGACGTACCGAACCCAATCGCCCGCTTGATGAATCTGCGCTGATCCGCCAGCAGCGTATCGCGGCTCCCGTACTTCAAAAACGAGATGAGATCGCGAATGCCCGCGAGTCCCAGTCCAGAAATCGGCGAGCCCTGTGCCTTGTAGACCACTTCGTAAATCTTTCCAAGCTCGAAACCGTTCGTCGCGGCGATGTGCGTGGAGTCCACGAATCGCCATGTATTGCGAGCCATCGCGCGGCGCGCTCCGTTGTTGGTGTCGCGCACCGTCAATTGGATGCTCTGGTCATTCACGTCGAGCACTGGATAAGCCGTGTGGTTCCGGTCAGCCAGCAGAAAGCTGTCGGCCTTGCGATCCGCCACAAACTCCGCGCGCACCAGTCCCGTCACCTCCTTCGCCACCGGAACATAATCCCGCAGGAGCCCCGGAGTTTGCGGCACATCGAACTGCCATCCCAGCCAGACCAGCGTGTATCCCTGCTCCAGCAACATGCGATCGCCCATTTCCTCTTCGCTGCGTGGATCTGTAGATCCCTTCGCGCGATTGAACATGGAGAGCATGCCCTTCCCACCGCGATTCGAAACCTCAAACAACACCGTGCCATTGCCCTTTGCAGGATCGCGTGGTTTTAAGACGTAGAGGTCGGCGGAGAACTCCACCATGCTCTCTTCGTTCTTCGGCGCAAGGTCGATGTCGCGAATAATCCGATTCGCCGGCAACGTTGGATCGATCAGGAAATAAGCCTTGCCGATAATCCGTTCGTACGGCCCCGCGCTGCCGAACGGAGTTCCGTTCAAAACATCGGAACGCTCGCTCGCATAAATATGATCGACGCTCGCGTGGCACACACTGGCGCACAGCATTCCGGCAACAAGCCAAAGTTTCCGCATGGACTTATTAGATTGCGTTCGCTAGGCGAGAGTCAAATTGGCCTTCGCAGCCAGGTTCAGGCCGGCAAAGTCCCCACGCTCAAATTTCGGGAAAGCCGCCGCGCCGATCATCGCCGCATTGTCAGTAGAGAGCCCGGGTGCCGGAAATAGAGTGCGGGCCGGCAGCCGGCCGATCATAGCCGCCGCACGCAGACCTGTGTTGCAGGCGACACCGCCCGAAACGATGATGGTCCGCGCGTCGATTTCCTGCGCGCACGTATCCATCCGCCGCATCAACTCGTCAATCACCGTTTTCTGGAATGATGCCAGCAGGTCGAGCGTTGCCTTCGGCGTCACGCTTAGCCACTGATCCACCGTCGGCGTTTCGTGTTCACGCTGCAACGCGCGCCGCCGCTGAACCTCTGCCTCTATATCGCGCGCCTGATACCACCGGAGTACAGCGGTTTTGAGACCGCTGAAACTGAAGTCGATGGTGTTGCCTTTCATCTTCGCCAGCGTAAACTTCACGGCTTTGGGATCGCCGAATGGAGCAAGCCGATCAATGGTTGGTCCGCCGGGGTAGCCAAATCCCAACAGCTTCGCCACCTTGTCAAATGCTTCGCCAGCCGCATCGTCGCGGGTCTTGCCCAGCAGCCGGTAGCGGAACCCTTCCAACACCTCAAACAGATGCGTATGCCCGCCACTTACAACCAGAGCGAGTGCGGGAAATTCCACCGGCTCTCCGCTCTGGCGCGCCTCCATCACAACCGCGTGTATATGGCCTTCAATGTGGTTCACTCCGATCAGCGGCAGATCGCGCGCAAAGCACAGCGCCTTTGCATAGGTAATGCCCACCAGCAACGATCCCACCAGGCCCGGCCCTTCCGTCACCGCCACCGCACCCAGATCCGCCAGATCCGTGTTCGCGCGCTGCAGTGCCTCTCGCACCACTGGGACAATGGCGCGCAGATGCTCCCGCGAGGCAAGCTCCGGCACCACGCCACCGTACTTGCCGTGAGTAGAAAGCTGCGAAGCCACCACTGACGACAACACCATCCGGCCGTCTTCCACAACAGCCGCCGCAGTCTCGTCACAGGACGATTCAATCGCCAAAATACGCATGATCGGGGGTACGTTGCTATTCTAACTGCTGCGTGCGTGTTGACGAATTCGACTACTATCTGCCAGAAGAATTGATTGCTCAGCAGCCTCTGCCCGATCGCGCATCCTCCCGAATGCTAGTGCTCTACCGCGCCGGACAGCGGTGGGAAGATCGCGTATTCCGCGAATTCCCGCAGTGGATGCGCCAGGGCGATTGCCTGATTCTGAATGACACGCGAGTATTTCCGTCACGGCTGCTGGGTCACCGTACGTCCGGCACAGCGGCCGTTGAAGTCTTTCTGCTTCGCCCGGTGACCGAAGATCGTATGACCTGGGAGGCGCTGGTGCGGCCGGGGCGGAAGGTGCCAGTTGGCGAGTTTATCCAGTTCTCAAACCACCTGCATGCCGAGGTGCTGTCGCGCGCGGAGCACGGCCACCGCACTCTGCGCTTCTCCGGCACTGACGATATCTATCGGGCGTTGGCCGAAATTGGACACGTGCCGCTTCCTCCCTACATTCGGCGGCCCGATACGCAAGTGGACCGCGAACGCTATCAGACCGTCTTCGCCCGCGAAACTGGGTCTGTCGCCGCACCCACCGCCGGTCTGCACTTCACGCCGGATATTCTTGACCAATGCATCCAAGCCGGGGCTGCTCTCGCGCATATCACGCTGCATGTCGGACTCGGCACGTTCCAACCGCTCCACGCGGATCAGGTCGAAGATGTCGAATTGCATTCCGAGCAATTCGATATACTCCCGGAAAACCTGACGGCGATCCGGACCGCACAGCGCCGCATCGCGGTCGGCACCACCAGCGTCCGGGCAATCGAAAGCGCAGCCAAATACCACAGATACACCGGCGAGACGAACATCTTTATTTACCCCGGCTATTCATTCCAACTCGTTGACGCGATGCTCACCAACTTCCATCTACCAAAATCGAGCCTGCTGATGTTGGTCTGCGCCTTGGCAGGTAAAGATCTCACGCTAGCCGCCTACGAACACGCGGTCAAAGAGCGTTATCGATTCTTCTCCTACGGAGATTGTATGTTAGTAATTTAGCCCGCCCCTATAAATCGATCTCGTGCTACAGTGAGCCATGTTTCGCGCTGTAGGCTTGCTAATCGTGTTCGCCGCTTTCGTGAGTGCTGCTGATCTGGCGGGGTCAAAAGATCCTGTCGGCATGAAGCGTTATGAAGGAAGCGAGATCATCGGCTATCGCGAGCCGAAATTCGATGAACACGTGCTCCCCCTCAGCGCTCCCACTGAAGTCAATCCTGCTAAGTACACAAAGAGTCTCCCGGTTGAAGGCCAGGTCAGCCGCTATACTTACATCGCACCCACCGGCCGCACCGCCACCGAACTGTTGCGTAACTACAAGCTCGAATTCCAACGCCTGGGTCTGGAAACTCTCTATGAGAAGAAAGCTGGCGAGGCCGGCTGGTTCGGCCCAACCTTCGACAAGATCGCCGAGGAAGACGGCCTCTCGCAGATCCTCGCCTACAACGAAGCCGATGAGCGAATGCTGGTCGGCAAAAGCCATGCCGCGAAACCGGGCTACTACGTCGTCTTCGTCACGTCCTACAACGACGGTGTAATTCCCGAGCGCCTCCAAGGCGTCGTCCAGAAGGGGCGCGCACTCGCCGAAGTGGTCGTCATCGGTCCAGACGTAATGGAGCGGAAGATGACGTTCGTCAATGCTGACGAGATGAAGAAGGAGATGCACGAGACTGGCAAGGTCGCACTCTACGGAATCTACTTTGATATCGATAAAGACGCGCTGAAGCCCGAGTCGCAGCCCACCATCTCTGAAATCGCCAAGCTGCTGCAGAGCGATCCATCACTCCGCATCCACATCGTCGGACACACTGACAATCAGGGGAAGCCGGACTATAACCTCGATCTCAGCCGGCGCCGTGCCGCCAGTGTGGTTAGCGCACTCACGCCGCAAGGCATCGCTGCCGGCCGCCTCGACTCGTTTGGCTGCGGAGTCTACGCGCCGGTCGCATCGAATGAAGCGGAAGAGGGCCGCGCCAAGAACCGGCGTGTCGAACTGACCCGCTGGTAAAATCACGTTCCGTGCAGCCGCACTACACCAACGATGATCTGGCACGATATCCGCGACCCAAACGATCCAGAGCTGGACAGGCTGGCCCAGCAGTACAATCTTCATCCGTTGCACATCGAGGATTGCCACCACGGCAATCAAAGCGCAAAGGTGGAGGAGCAGGGCGAGTACATGTTCATCGTAGTGAAACCCATCAAACTGGATGAAAAGGACGAACTCACCATCGGCGACCTCAACTTCTTCCTGGGAAAGGACTACCTGATCACCGTCCAGGAATTGCGCTGTCAAAGTGTTACCGAAATTCTCGATCGGACACGCCAGTCGGGAAAAGATCTGCGGCCCGATCAACTGCTCTATCGGATCACTGACGGCGTCGTCGATTCCTACTTGCCTATTCTCGACCGTTTTAACGACTGCATTGACAAGGTGGAAGACGATGTTCTGGACTATCCGGAACCCAGCCTGCTGCAAAGTATTTTCGATATGAAGCGCAAGCTGATTGACGTGCGGCGTGTGCTTACCAATATGCGCGATGTGGCCGGCCATCTCCAGAGAACCGAGTCGGACCTGATTCAACGTGACCTTTCACCCTTCCTCCGCGACGTCTACGATCACGTCGCGCGGAATCTGGACATGATCGAAACCCAGCGCGATCTTGTGAACGGGTCCATGGATATTTATCTCTCGAGTGTCGCCAACCGGACCAACCAGGTGATGAAAGTATTAACCATTGTGGGCACCGTCGCCTTGCCGGCATTGGTGATTTCCGGTATCTACGGCATGAACATCAAAGGACTGCCGTGGGTGGATTCGCCACACGCCTTGAGCATCGTCCTGGGTTTGATAATTGGGCTTTCCGCGGTGCTGATATGGTCGTTGAAGCGCTTTCGCTGGTTCTGAACTACTTCTGAACACTACTCGGCAACCGGCGCGACAATGACCGGTGTAGATGTCGGCCCAGGTGAGCCCGCCGCCGGTTCAAGAGTCACCGCCACCGCGCCTGTCTGCTGCAGGTCCACCGGAGCGCGTGAGAGATACAGCGCATTCCCCGCCGCATCGGATTGAAAAAGACCGGCCGGCGCCGGCGCTCCGCTCTTCGGAATTACCCACAACTCATAAGTCTTGCCGCTAGGGGGTTGCGGAAGGTTGCTGGCAAACAGCAGCACACCCCGTTTCGCGTTTACGAACACGCGGCCTCTGGGTGGTTGCGGCTTGCCCGCTCCAAATACCACCTGCCGGGTTTCCGGCTCATTCAGCATTGCCAACGCCTGCCGTACTTGCGACAACTCCGCCTGGCTGTTCTGCAACTGCTGCCGCGCTTCGGCAAGTCCCGCGGCCCTTTGACGATCCTGCACGCCCAACCAGAACACGGTTGCCAACAAACCCGCCACCACCGCTGCCCATGCAAAAATTGAACCCCAGCTTTTCGTTTCAATGCCAACCGAACCAAGCACCCGCTTCCGAAGATTGCGCGGCATCGCCACATCCGCCGGAAGCTGCATCATCCAGGCGTTCAACGCGAAGGCTCGCTTCACGCCGGCCGAGCAATTCGGACACCCGCTCTGCAGATGTCTCTCCAACTCCGCCCGTTCCACATCGTCGGATAGACCAAGAGCGTACAACTCGTATTCGTCTTTTAACTCTTCGCAGGTCATACGGCGATTGCCTCGCCCAGATCCTCGCGAAGCGCCTTCAGAGCGCTGCGGACCCAAGTTTTAATGGTGCCCAGCGGCTGTTTCATCCGCTCCGCCATTTCGCTCTGCGATAACCCTTCGTAGTAGGCGAGCTCGATCACCAGCTTCTGATTGGGAGTCAGTTTCTCAAAGGCAGCCCGCAACCGCCGCGCACGATCCGAATTCAGCAGCTCGGTCTCCAGATTCGCAAACAGAGAGGGATGATCGCTGGCCTCCAACTCATACGCGTTCTGCGCCATCCTGCCAGACACCGAACGAAGATAATCGATTGCGCGATTTCTCGCTACGGTCAGTACCCACGGCCCAAGAGCGCCTTTTTCATGGTCGAACCCTTGCACACGATTCCATACGCGCAGAAATGTCTCCTGCACCAGATCCTCGGCCGCAGCCCCGTTTTTCACAATGCGGAAAATCAGAACGTACATCAGGCGGCCATAGCGATCGTAGAGATCGGCCATCGCCTGAGGGTCACGGCGTTTCAGCCGCTCCGCCAGTTCGCGATCGCCTCCTGCATGAATCGCCGCGAACAAAAGCGGGAAGAAAAGCATAGGTTAGGTGGTTAGATCCTGAAATCACCCCGAATATATCACAATCGAAGGGAGATAGGCCGTTAGAACGCGAGCCGCAGGCCGACCTGCAGGGTGCGCGAACCAGCGCCCTCGGCGCTCTGCGTAGACGAGATCCGCCCGAAGCTGCTGGAGCCGAGCGCAGCCGCCGGGTTAGCGAAGTTCGCATGATTCAGCAAATTGGTTGCCGACCCTTCTAACTGCAAGTACCGCTTCTCCGCGAAATAGAACTTCTTTTGCAACTTGGCTGAAGTAATGACTGTACCGGGGCCAATTAGCTGGCCTGGTCCAACGTTCCCGAAACGGCCGAGCGTATTGCTCGCCGGAATCGTGAATGCCGATTTATCCCAATAAACATTGAGCGTCCGTTGGTCGGACGGCAGGTTGCCGTAACTGGTGCCCGTGTAGTCCGGCCGATCATTGGCTCGCGAATCCAGGTTCGTTCCACTCGGATCGTACTTGCCGCCCGTGATCGGCGTCAGGAATTGGCCTGTTTGAAACAGGAAGATGCCCGCCAGATCCCAACCCGCAACGGCCGATTTCACAATGTGCCCTCCCACGTTTGAAGGGGCCCAGTTCTTTGCCAGGGGTACGTCATAGGTGAATGTGGTCAGCCAGCGATGCCGCCGCGTTCCGGAGAGGTTGCCATAATCGAGTCCGAGATTGAATCTGTCGGTCGGAACCGAGCCGGCCTCGCCCGCAAACCCCGTTCCGTTGGAGCCGTTTGCGTTGCTCAGATTTTTGGCCCAAACATACGAGCTCTGGAATGAGAGCCCGTTTGATAAACGCTTGTTCAGTTCGGCGCTCAGCGCATTGTACTTTGCCGAAACGTTTGGATCGCGGCTATAGACAATGGCCCAATTCGGGAAGGGCCGGGATAATTTTGCCACTGAGTACCCCAAAGAGTTCACGGGCACCTGATTCAAGTCGGGACTTGAATAGAGCTTAACGGTGTGCGAACCAACATACGTGACCCGGAGTCCCGTGTTCCAGCCGAGATCGCGTTCGATGGTGAAATTCCATTGCTGCACGTATGGGTCCGGCGCGTGAATTGCATTCGCCCGGCGGAAATCGGCATTGCCCACCGCGCCTATCGCTCCCAGCCCCGTTCCAAATGGGTTCGGAAACGCGAATTGCGGAACGCCGTTCACAAGCGAGTTGGTGAAGGTCTTGGTGTCCGAAGTGTGAATGCCGGTCAAGGAATAGAACACCGCTCCCAAAATGGTCACCGAGTAGATTCCGTAGCCGCCGCGAATCACAGTACGATCTCCAAACGGCCTGTACGCGAAACCGAAGCGCGGCATGAAGTTGTTCTTATCCGTGTAGCGCAGAGTCTCAGGAATGCCAGCCTCGGCAGCGGTGATAATCGGCGTACTTCCGATGGACGCCTTGAACTGAGGCGAGGTCAGCGCAAGCGAAGCCGCATTCGGAACAATCACCCGCCCGCCGGGATAATTCCGATCGAAGTTCGCCAGTTGTAGAGTGCTGTCTACAAACGGTGGATGGAATTCATAGCGCACTCCGTAATTCAAAGTCAGCCGTGGATTCACCTTGAAGTCGTCCTGCGCATAATATCCTTGATGATTCGTGGATCCATCGATATCGGGGCTCGTATTGGCCAGGCGCGTGCGATTGGGATACCCGAGCAGAAAATCGGCGAAGTCGTTGTTGGTGAAGGTGCCGCTGAACCGGTACTCTCCCAGATCGTCGCCGGAGAAAAACGAGATATTGTCGGTGGTCCTCAAATGCCGGATATCCGCGCCGAACTTGAACGTGTGGCGTCCCTTCGACCACGACAGATTGTCCGTGAACTGAATGGACCGGCTCAGTTGCGTAAACCCGCGGGCATTTCCGGTGCCCACAAACGGACCGCTAAATCCAAAATCGGGGACGCTGGCTACTTTTGGAGGGTCGGAGCGAATGCCTGCTATGCCAAGCGCCTTCGCCAGGGCGGGACCATCGAAGTTGGCTCCGGCTACGCCGAAGTCTCTACCTCGGCCCCGGTTTGTAAATCCGGAACGGAATTCATTGAGCAGCGCCGGGCGGATCACGTAGTTATAAGAGACAACCAGAGTGCGATCTTTTTCAGGAGCGCGATCGTCGCCAAGGGTGGTCAAAGTAAGCGGCGTTGCGCGAACGATGTTCTTGTAAGAGTAGCGCGCGAATACGGTCTGTTTGTCAGTGAAGTATTGATCCCCTCGGAAATCGTACTGGTTGTTCGTGTTTCCGACAGGTTTCAATACCGTGTAATTCGGGTTCGAGATATTATTTCCCGGCAGGATTTGGTGAGGGTACAGTAACTCCAGCACCTTCGCCGAAACAGGGCTGATACGGCTTGCGGGGATGATGTTCCCTGGGAACGGCAATCCACTGAGCGGATCTTTGATCGCGCCAGTTACGCTTGACAGATCCCCGGTCCGGTAACTGTCCGGCGGCACTGTTGTATTGATGAGCGACTGTGCCCGGTAACGCAAGCCCTCATAATCCCCGAAGAGAAAAGTCTTGTTTTTGATGACCGGGCCTCCAAGCGAAAACCCAAAGTCGTTCGACACCTTGAATGGCGCGCCTTGCTTTGGCTAGAAGAAGTCACGAGCGTCGAAAGCTCCGTTCTGGTGATACCAGTAGGCGCTCCCATGGTATTCATTGGTGCCGCCGCGCGACGTGGTCGTAATATCGCCTACCTGAGCGTATTCGGCATTGTTGCTGGTGGTGCTCACCTTGATTTCGCTAATAGCATCGCCCGAGGGAAAGGTATCGGTCATCACGCCATTGCTGCGAACGTTGATCGTTGAGATCCCATCCACTGAGGCCGTCAGCATGAACGGCATTCCACCCGCCAGAGAGAGCGACGGGGGATTACCGCTGTCCGGCTGAACCCCTGGAGCGAACGAAATCGCCGAATAGACGGAGTTAGTAGAACCTGCGCGGAAATTGACCGGAATGGATTGGATCTGCTCGATCGATTTCGAATCGACGATGGTGGCCTGATCCGTGGTGATCACCTGCCGTGCGGCCGTCACCAACACTTCCGTTGCGGTGCCGCCCAATTCGAGCCTGGCATCCACACGCGCTATTTCACGGGCACGGACCACAACGTTCTTCGTCACTTCAGTCCGGAATCCGGAATTCTCCACCGTCACGTCGTACGTACCGGCATCCAGATTCAGAGCGGAGTAATTCCCAGCGGCGTCGCTGAGAATCGTCCGGCTTTCTCCGGTGCCTGTATTCCGGGCGGTGACCTTGGCTCCGCTGATTACAGCCCCGCTCGGATCTACTACGGTTCCACGAATTTCACCAAACGTGGATTGCGCGCTCAGGCACGTTGCGAACAACGATCCTAACGCGAGGAAATATAGAAGATTAGCTAAGTTTCGGCGCATTCACCCCTCCCCAAGCAACGAAGCTTTGGTAAAGAGTAACATGACGCCGCGCCGTTTGGAATGGGAATTTTGTTAGAACGCCCGCCGGTACAGGTCCAGCAGATCCTCTCTCGTGCAAGGGCGCGGATTGAGCTGATGGCAGCCGTCTTCAAATGCTTTGTCCGCAAGCATAGGCAGCGACTCCTCCGTAATCCCGTGATCGCGCAGCCTCGGACTGATGTTCAGAATCCGGTTCAACTCTCGAACCCGCTCGATGACATCCGCCACGCCAAAGGCTTTGGCAAGGTCTTGCAGCCGCTGTGCCGAAACAGGCTTGTTGAATTCGAGCACTACCGGAAGAAGCACGGCGTTGGTGGTGCCATGGTGCATCCCAAACTCCGTGGAGAGCGGGTGCGCCAGCGAGTGCGTCGCGCCAAGTCCTTTCTGGAATGCGATGGCTCCCATCATGGACGCCATCATCATATTCCCCCTGGCTTCGATGTCCTTGGGGTCTTTGGTGACCCTTGGAAGATTGTCGTTTGCCAGCTTCGCGCCGCCAAGGGCAATGGCGTCGCAGATCGGGTGATAGCCCTTAGACAGATAGGCTTCCACATTGTGCGTGAAGGCGTCCATGCCGGTGCCTGCAGTGATGTGCCGCGGCATATCGACGGTCAATTCCGGATCGTCCAGCGCGAGCGACGGAATCAGGCGCGGACTGAAGATTACGGTCTTGCGGTTTGTCTTTGCAATGGTGATGACGGTGGAGCGGCCGACTTCGCTGCCCGTGCCCGCCGTGGTGGCGATCGCGATGAACGGAGGAATCGGGCCGGTGATCTTGTTCCCGCCGTCGATCAGGTCGTCGTATTCGGCAAGATCCAGCGGATGAGACGCTTTGAACGCGATCGCCTTTGCCGCATCAATCGGCGAACCGCCGCCCACCCCTACTACGCCGTCGCATTTCTCACGGTGATATGCCTCCACGCCATCCAGCACGTTCTTCTCGGTGGGGTTCGGATCGACGGCGGAGAAGACCGGGGCGTCCGGCATGAATCCACGGATGCGGGCAAATACAGGTGTGTTAACAAGTCCGCGATCGGTGACGATGAGTGGCCGCTTCACGCCGCGTTTTGCGAGTTCTTCCCGCAGTTTCTCAATGGCGCCGGCGCCGAAGAGGATCGTTGTTGGAAAAGAGAACGTAGAAAGGCTCATATGGATTCGAAGTAGCGCGCACTCTCCCAATCGGTAACTGCTTTTTCAAACTGCCGGACTTCCCACTCGCGCGTCGCCGCATAGTGGTTCACGAAATATTCACCCAGCCATTTCCTGGCGACTTCACTGCCCCGGAAGAGCTTCACCGCATCGCCGAGATTCTTGGGCAGCGGTGCATCGGATGGCGCTGCGTAGGCGTTGGTAGCGGGCGCGCCGGGATTCAGCTTCTGCTCCATGCCCTCCAGGCCGCTCGCAAGCGATGCGGCCATGGCGAGGTATGGATTGATGTCCGCGCCGGCAAGACGCAGTTCGATGCGGCTGGACTTCGGCCCACCCCGGATCGCCCGCACGGCCGTGGTCCGCGTGTCCTCGCCCCAGGTTGCGTTGATCGGCGCCCACGTTCCCGGGACGGTCCGTTTATAAGAGTTGATAGTGGGGCAAACCAGGCACATCAGTTCCGGCAAATATGCGGTCAGCCCGCCGATGTAGTGGTCCATCGCTTCGCCGCTATGAAACAGGTTCTTGTCCTCGCTCCACAGGCTTTGGTGCAGGTGACCGCTGGAGCCGGCGAGTTCGGAATTCCACTTGGCCATGAATGTCGGAGTGATGCCGTGCCGCGCGCAGATCTCCTTCATTGCCGTCTTGAAGAGCGCAGCCTTATCCGCCGCTTTCAACCCTGTGTCCAACGCAATCGCTGCCTCGTACACACCGGGGCCAGTTTCGGTGTGGAAGCCTTCCAGCGGTATCTCGAAGGCGGCCATGTTTTCCAGAATATCAATCACCAGCTCGGCGTTCTGCGACGCGCGGAGCACGCTGTATCCGAAGCTGCCCGGCGAGAGCGGCGTCAAATCCCGGAAGCGTTTCGCGCGCAGGCTCTCCGGCGTTTCCTTGAACATCCAGAACTCGAACTCGGCGGCGAACCAGGTCTTGTAGCCGCGATCCTCAGCGGTCTTGAGCACACGGCGGAACACCTGGCGTGGAGACAACGGAAGCGGCTGACCGCCCTTGTCAAAGAGATCGAGAAGGAAGAGGGCCGTGCCTTGCTCCCACGGGATCAGGCGAAAACTGTCCAGGTCAATCACGGCGAGTGCGTCCGGATAGCTGGTATGCCAGCCGGTGAACGTCACGTTGTCGAGCAGCACGTCGCCGATGTCCCATCCGAAGACAACGTCACAAAACCCAAGCCCCAATTCGATTGCCGAATAGAACTTCTCAAGGCTGATGTACTTGCCGCGAAGAATGCCGTCGATGTCGAATGCTCCCACTTTGACACGCCGGATGGCGGCTGCTTCGAACTTTAGCCGCAACTCGTCGAGAGTGATCAAAGCGCTACCCAGACGGACTTCACATTCGTATACTGATCCAGCGCGTACGCGCCGAGATCGCGTCCGAATCCGCTCTGCTTATAGCCGCCGAACGGAGAGGCGCTGTCGAATCCGTTGTAGGTGTTGATCCAGACCGAACCCGCCTTGATCTCCGACGCCACCCGGTGCGCGAGCTTGATGTCTTTCGTCCAGACCGCGGAGACGAGTCCGTAAATGGTTGAGTTGGCGATCTCCACCGCTTCGGCTTCATCCTTGAACTTGATGGCGGCAAGCACCGGACCGAAGATCTCCTCTTGAGCGATTCTCATAGTGGGCTTCACATCTGCAAAGACCGTTGGCCTTACGAAGAAGCCCTTTGACTTTGCGCCTTCGATATCGCGCTCGCCACCGCTGAGCAGTTTCGCGCCTTCGCGCTTGCCGGATTCGATGTAGCCGAGAATTCGCTCCATCTGCTTGCCCGAAATCTGCGAGCCCATCTCCGACGTGGGATCGAGCGGATCGCCGACCTTCATCGCTTTCGCCTTCTCAGCCAGGCGGCCCACGAACTCATCGTGAATATCGGCGTGGAGTAGAACACGCGAGCCGGAGCTGCACACTTCGCCCTTATTCGCGAAGATGCCCCAGAACGCCGATTTTAGCGCGCCTTCCATATCCGCATCGGGGAAGATGATGTTCGGATTCTTGCCGCCGAGCTCCAGGCTGAGCCGCTTGAGATTAGATTCGCCCGAGGCCTTCAGCAGTTCGCGAGCCGTGCGGATGCTGCCGGTAAAGCTGATCTTGTCCACATCCATGTGCAGGGAGAGCGTGGAGCCCGTGGTTTGGCCATATCCGGTGATCACGTTCAGCACGCCATCGGGGAGTCCGGCTTCGGTGCCATATTCCGCGATCTTCAGCGCCGTAAGCGGTGTCATCTCAGACGGCTTCAGAACGATGGAACAGCCGCAGGCAAGCGCGGGAGCGACCTTCCACATCGCGATGCAGCTTGGATAATTCCACGGCACGATGGCTCCCACCACTCCGACTGGTTCGCGCAGCGTGTAGTTCAGATACGGACCATCCACCGGAATCGTCTCGCCGTAGATGCGGCGAACCCAGCCGGCGTAGTAGCGGAGAGCATCGATGGCAGGAGCGACATCGGCGCGGAGCGCTTCACGAAGAGTCTTGCCGTTCTCTGAGCATTCGAGCGCCGCGAGTTCGTCTTTGTGCTGCTCCAGGATGTCGGCGAAGCGCCACAGGATGAGTTCCTTTTCAGACGAATCCTTGCCGCGCCACGTCTTGTTCTCAAAGCTGGCGCGAGCGGCGGCTACGGCGCTGTCCACGTCTTCGGAAGTAGCATCCGGGACTGACGCGATGGTGGCGCCGGTGGCCGGATTGACGACCGGGATGGTGATGGACCCGGCTGAGTCCTGTCCGCGGCCATTGATGAAGAGCTTTGTCATGATTTCGACCATTTGGGGCCTTTAAAGGCCGTCCTTGTATGAAAGATGTACAGCAAACTCAGTGCAATGAACAGACCTAAGAGCGATTCGCCCGCCAGTTGGTTGGGTGGCATCACCAGAACGAAGCAGATCACCACAGTGTAAACGATGGCCGTGGCGTTCACGATTGCGCCATAACGGCCGAGCGTCCAAACAGATTCGGCTATCCATTCAGGACGGGTCCAGCGGGCGCGGAACGCCAGGATCACCGGCGTGATGTAGGCCACATACATGGCCACTGTTCCGAACGAAGTGACGATGGAAATGGCGCCGCCCCACGCCATCACCACGACCGAGGCGATGACAATCACCCAGATGGCGCGGGCCGGAGTCCCGTGCTTTGGATTGACATGACGCAACCAGCCACTGTGTGGCGTGCCGTTGTCGCGCGCCAGCGAGAACATGGTCCGCGACGAGGATGTGACGCAAGAGAGGCCACAGAACCACATCGCGATCGCGGCCAATGCGCCCATCGCATTCCCGAACCGGTGGCCGAGGGCTTGTTGAAATACCGCAATGGCGGCGGGCACGGGGTTGCCCTGGCTATCCTTTGCGGCCAGCACGGCAGACAGGCTATGAATGGATAACGTCATGGCGATGAGCAGCAGATATCCGACGACTCCGGACACTGCCACGGATAGAACGATTCCCCAGGGAGCACGGACTCGCGCGTCGCGGGTCTCCTCCGACATGGATGCCGATGCATCGAAACCGGTGTAAGTCCAGTGTGCCTGCAAGAGGCCCAACATGAAGACCCACCAGTATGGGGAACGTCCATTGCTGTTGACCGCGAGCGTGAGGAACTTGACCGGCTGTTGGGGCGCGAGCAGGAACAGAGCGGCCACGATGGCGAAGACTCCGGCGATGTGGACCGTGACGCTCACGTCATTCAGGATGGCGACCAGGCGCACTCCGTATTGATTGATGAGCCCCTGGCCGAGGAGGATGAGAGCGAAGGCGAGCCAAAGGTTTAGCAAAGAAGCCGTGACGCCGAAGAACGGAAGGATAAACTGCGCGCAACTGTAGTTGATGCCGGCAAGGGTCGCCATCATGCCGAAGATGTTGAAGCAGGCGACGAACCAGCCGCACGCGGCCCCACCCAAATCGGCGGCCCAGTGATACATGGCCCCGGCGGTTGGGTAGGCGGAACAGAGTTCGGCCATGCTGGCGGCTATGGCTAACACGAAGAAGGTGGCGATGGGCCAACCGAGGCTCATCTCCAGCGGGCCGCCCATCTCCAGGCCGTATCCGTAGAGAGTGACTGCGCCGGTGAGGATGGAGATGATGGAGAACGAAATGGCGAAGTTGGAAAAGCCACCCATATTGCGGAACAGTTCCTGTGCGTAGCCGAAGCGCTTAAGATCGTCCTTGCCGTTGGATCGCATATAGCCGGTAGGCCGATTATAAACGGAGCGCGCCTGCTAACAGTTACAATTCGCGGTAGACTTGCTTCAACATGCATACTCGCCGGTTGGCGGCATATTTGGTGGGAGCCTGGATGATCGGTATGCTCCTCTTCGGTTTCGTAGCATCGCAGAGTTTGGCGAACGTGGACCGGATTCTTAGCAGCCCTCCGGCTCCGGTGGCTAAGAATGTGGACGACCTGGGCAGCGACGCCGCCCGGCTGCTGCTGAAATACCAGGCCGCCGAGCTAAACCGATTTCTGTTTGAGGCATGGGGTGTGGCGCAGATTGGACTCGGCGCCGCTATCTTGAGCGCCATGGTCTTCACGGCGCACCGGAACAAGCTGCTGATCGGCCTAGCCTTGTTTATGGCGGTGGCTTCCCTGTTCCAGGCGGCTTATATCCGGCCCTATATGAACGCGCTTGGCCGGTCTTTTGACTTTCTGCCGCTCACCGCGGCGGCCAGGGAGCGGGAGAACTTCAACTCCTATTACGTGATGTATTCCGTAGCGGAAGTGATGAAGCTAATGGCCGGACTGCTGCTTACGGGTCGTCTTATTTTTGACCGGTACGGATGGAAGCAGAAGCTCATGCCCGCTCCCCCCGATCGTATGCAAAGGCGGGGGAAGCCCGTCCTCACAAAGGCCGAGGCTGTCAATGACTCCAATAACGGCCATATCGATGGGTGATTCAGGACGTCCGACGCTGGTCATCGCACTATAACCTTCGGTCACCAGTAACACACGGTCGCCCACACCGGCATCCACCGAATCGAGTGCAACCACGGCATCGCCGCGATTAGAGCCGTCCAGATGAAGCGGTTGGACCAGCAATGCTTTCCGGCCGCGGTGGCTCGGGTGCTTCTCAGTAGAAACCAATTCTCCAATCACTCGCGCGATGAGCACGGCTCCCCTCGCTTGACGTGCAGGGAATCGACGATTCCGACGATGGTGGTGTCAGTTGGGACCTCAACCGGCAGGAACGGGAAGCTTGCTTCCTTTCCCCGCGCCCAGTACACCAACTCGCCGGGCCCCGCGCCGGTGCAGTCCGTACAGATGAGCCGTTTCCCGGTGGGCTGGAGTTCCGGGGTGAGAGGCTGAACGATGAGCAGCCGCTGGCCGGAGAGAGTCTGGTTCTTGGCCGTGGACCATACGTTGCCCGCTACGCGGCCGAGATACATTTAGGTTTGACCTCCGTCCAGATGAACGGTGTCGACGATGCCGATGATTGCGGTGTCCACTGGCTTCTCCTTACATCCGTCGGCCATGCGGGCGCTGCTACCAGAGACGGCGATGACCAACTCCCGCGATCCCGCGCCCACCGTATCGACCGCGATGACATAGCCGGCTTCAGGAACGCCTTCGGGGGACACGGGCTTCAAGATCAGAAGCTTACTCCCTTCCAGGCGCGAATCCTTGCGAGTGGCCACGACGGTGCCCACAACGCGGGCCAGAATCATAGAGATCCTTGCGGCAGATTATTTGCCCGCCTTGCCGATGGGCAGCACGTCTTCGAGGCTGGGGTGCGGGCGCGGACTCACGTGGACCGCGATCAGTTCGCCTACCCGGCGCGCCGCGGCGGCTCCGGAGTCAGTGGCAGCGCGAACGGCGGCGACATCTCCACGCACGAGCACGGTGACGTATCCCGATCCGATTTTCTCCCAACCGACAACGTTCACGTTCGCCGATTTCACCATAGCGTCGGCGGCTTCAATCATTGCCACCATGCCCTTGGTCTCGATCATCCCTAACGCTTCACCCATTTAGCCTCCACTTTATGTTATCCGTTAAACCGCTTCCTACGGGCGCGGCTCGGATTGCAGCTTCATCGCTTCATCGACCAACGCTATCAACTCGTCGCGTGTTACTGAAATCTTACCGGCGCCATCCGATTCGACATCTTCAGCTACGATGGGGCATCCCGGCGCAACAACCGACCGCGCATTATTCATCCCGTACCGGCTGCGGGAATCGAATAGCTTTTCCACTTCCAATCGCGGCAGCACTTTCGGACCGCCCAGGAGTTCGGCCACCAGCGTAATGCGCGCGAAATGCTCCAGCGTCTCCATTTTGAAAAACGCCTTGAACAGATCGCCGGCATAACAGACCGCGCCGTGATTTGCCATCAGCAGCGCATCGTAGTGCGGGATGTACTGGAGCATCCCGTCGGTCAGCGCCGGTGTTCCGGGCAAACCGTAATCGGCGAGCGGCACGCAGCCAAGTCCAATCACCACCTCGGGCAGTAACGCCAGATTCAGCGGTTTGCCCGCGACGGCGAAACCGGTTGAGACGGGCGGATGCGCGTGAACAACCGCATGAATATCCGGCCTCATACTATATACCGTGGTGTGCATGGCGATCTCGGTGGTGCGCTCACGGCTGCCTTCGATCTTATTCCCCATCAAATCGCAAATAATGAGATCGTCCGGGTGCATCATGCCCTTGCTGACGCCGGTGGGCGTCGCCAGAATTCGATCCCGATCGAGACGGACGCTAATGTTACCGTCGTTTGAGGCAACCCAGCCTTTCGCGTACACCATCCGGCCCACTTCGACGATGTTCTGCCGATGCTCTTTCTCTGTCAGTGGCATCCGAATTCTCGATTGTAACAGAGGTTCGAGCATGCACCTGTACAATAGTGCGGAGTGGATAAACGCAGAATGTGCCCGAACTGCCGGGCTTTTATCAGCAGCGACGACCGGGTGTGTCCGTATTGCGGTCAACAGGTGGGGGCGAGGGCGGTGGAGCGGCGATCGCCTTTGGACGCCATGGGCGGACTGATTCCCCACGCCCGTTTCACAACGATGATCATTTTGCTGCTGAACTTGGGTTTGTATGCGGCCACGACGATCTACAGCATGAAAGAGCCTGGCGGCAATTTGATGGACATCGATGGGCGGACGCTGTTCGCGTTTGGAGCGAAGTTCAGCCCGGCCATCCTGCAAGACGGGCAGTGGTGGCGGCTGGTGACGGCGGGCTTTCTGCACGGGGGCATCCTGCATATTCTGATGAATATGTGGGTCCTGTTCGATTTGGGAGTGCAGGTGGAAGAGGTTTACGGGACCAGCCGGTATCTGGTGATCTACCTTGCCACCACGGTGGCCGGATTTCTGGCCAGCACTTACTGGAGCCCGTCTCTGTCGGTGGGCGCTTCGGCGGGGCTGTTCGGCCTGATTGGAGCGATGATCGCGCTTGGAGTCCGGAACCGGCATTCCACCATGGGCGCGGCGGTTCGGGCGCACTATACGCAGTGGGCGATTTGGGGCGTGGTGATTGGACTGCTGCCGGGATTCCGGGTGGACAATGCGGCCCATCTGGGCGGACTTGCGGCTGGGTTCTTGCTGGCTTATGCGGCCGGGACACCGCGGCTGAGCGTGGATTGGACGGATAACCTGTGGCGTGGCCTGGCTGTGGTTTGCGTCCTGCTGACGGCTGCCGCTTTCGGATTTATGCTTTGGGATTTCGCCAGTTCTTATCGGCATATGTTCTGAGGATCGCCGGGAGATGGATTTTTCGGCGCGGATTGCGGCGGGATGGCAGCGGATTCGATCTCCGGCTGGATGATTTGAGCGGTTGGTGCGGCGGCTGCAGCCGCTGTTTTTACGTTTTGCGAAACGGAGCCAATCTCGGACTTTTTCCTTTCTTTCTGTAGCTTTTCGAGGGCGGCGATGCCGCGGTAATAGCCGCGCTCGATGGTGGTTTCGTAGCGGCGGAGATTGTCGAAGACGCTTGCGTTCTCAAAAGCCCGGACGGTGGCTTCGTCATGGCTCCGGGGAACCCGCTTCACACAACTGGTGCTGGAGGACAGCACAGGCTCCAGGCTGGGCATGAACTGGGCGAAGGTGGCGGTTTCCATTCTTCTGACACGCTGCAGGCGCCATGCGCTTTGGGCGATCTGGCCGACCAGCAGTTCTTCTTGGGGATTGGCGGGATTCCAGGAATCGACGAGGCCGGTATGGAGCGAATCGTAGGCTTCGGGGTCTTCGCCGGGGATGACCACCTGTTTTGAGGTCAGGTAGTGCTTGCCGGAGTTGGCTGCGGCTTTCCGCTTGCCTTCGGCGGTTCTGGGGCCAGTGGAGAAACTGCTGTTGGCTACGTTCGCTGACTTCTGCGCTACTGTCGACATCTTGGTGGTGCTCCCTCTTCAAAAATAGAAATGGCCCCCGCGAACGGGAGCCTTTTCGATTTCAGTTGTAGCACGGGTTCGGGCGGCTGTTTGGAAGGTTTGTTGATTCTAAAGGAAAGATAGGCTGTTTTTTCTGGGGACCGACTTGCAGAACTCGGCGAAAACGGTTGAAAGGTGGGCCTTTAAATGCCTTGGTTGGCCGGACATAGTGCCATCGCGCGAATACGGCAGAGGATAGGCTTTCCAGACCGCTTGTTGAACATGGGGCTCAAAAGACCACCACTTGCGCTGTAGATTTTGGTTGCTTACTGGGCCGGTATTAACCGGCCAGTCTGAGTAACTGGTCAGCCGTCAGTGCCAGCATTCCGAATACAAGATGAGCGCTGACTTTGGCTGCACCGCGGACGCGCACATGCTTGGCGCCGAATTCGTCTTTCAACCGCCCAAAGACGCGCTCCACGCTGGTTGTTTCGCAAAAGCGAACCCTCTCGGCCGGGCTCAGTTCCGGCTGCACCGTCAAGCGGCAAGCCAAGCTGGTCTCGGCTTGCCGGCGC
>JBBPYD010000006.1:0-3333 GCA_038200305.1 Bryobacterales bacterium | reverse complement strand
TGTTCGATCCAACGCGCCCGCAAGGTGTGCCTTGGCCGGACAAAAGCAACACAGTGCTCTATAAGCCGGCGTTGCCGGACCGTTACCGGAAGATCGCGGCGCCACTGGGCGTCACGGGAGCTATTGAGGTGGAATGCAGCACTTGGCTGGAGGACAACCAGTGGGTGTTGGACCTCGCCGCTAAGGACAAGATCATTGTTGGGACCGTTGGAAACCTGGAGCCTGGCACGCCGGATTTTCGCAAGCATCTGGAACGGTTCCATCGGAACCCGTTATTCCTGGGTATCCGGTACGGGAATTTGTGGGGCAGAAATCTTGGCGCGGAGCTATCGAAACCGGCGTTCGTTTCGGATCTGAAAGCTCTGGCGGCCGCTGGGCTGGAGTTGGATACCGCGAATCCCAACCCGGCTCTGATCTCCGACGTGGTACGGCTGACCGATCTGGTTCCTACCCTGCGAGTGGTGATCGATCATTTGCCGCAGCTTGATCCACCGAAGGAGCCTGCGAGTCTGGAAGCTTACCAGACCAATTTGCGGGAACTTGGAAAACGTCCTCAGGTCTACGTCAAGGTGTCTGAGGTTTTGCGGCGGGTGGACGGCGCAGTTCCCGATGCGTTGGATTTTTATCGCCCCAGGCTGGATCAACTCTGGGATATTTTCGGCCAGGACCGGCTGATGTATGGAAGCGACTGGCCCAACAGCGACCAATGGGGACAGTATCCGCAGGTGCTGAGCGTGGTTCGCGAGTATTTCAACAGCAAGGGTCCGGCGATTGCGGAGAAGTTCTTCTGGAGGAATTCCGTGACTGCGTACCGCTGGGTGAAACGCTAGCTTCCTTGTAGGCGGATAATCAAAAGATGTGGTGGAAATCCTTCCTGGTTCTAGCGTTCGTGTGGGCCGCTTACGCGCAAGTCGACACAGCTAAGACAGAACAATCGCCGGCAGTTTTTCGCTCAGGCGTTTCAAATGTGCGCGTGGACGTGCAGGTTACAGAAGACGGCAGGATCATCAAGGATCTAACGGTCAAGGATTTCGAATTAACTGAGAACGGCCGCGTGCAGCAACTGCTCTCGGCATCGCTCGACCCCGAACCGTTGGCGCTGATTCTGCTGCTGGATGTGAGCGGGAGCATGCGTCAACATGTGGAAGAGTTGGCAGGCGCTTCAACGAAGGCGCTTGGGTTTCTGCGTAAAGGCGACCGGGTCGCGGTGATGGTATTTGCAACACGGGCGAAGGTGCGGCAGCCGTTCACCGAAGACCTGGCCTCCATTGCGGCCGATATTAAGGAGGCAGTTAACGATCAAGAGGTGGGATCGGAGACGGCGATCAATCGCGCGATCCTGGCGGCTGCGCAATATGCCGAAGACAACGCGAGTGGCGGCAGGCGCGGCATTCTCATTCTCACGGACAATTTGGGCGAGAATAATGACGCCTCAGACGAGCAGGTGATTGAGACGTTGATCAAGACCAACAATGTGCTGGACGCGATTGTGATCGGCAAGGGATCCTACGTGCCGCCGCCGGGGCCAAGGCCGGGCAAACAGCCGGGGATCAGTTATCCGAATGTGTTTTGGATCGCCTCGGAGACCGGAGGCGACGCCACCAAATCCGCGGAGGCCACCGCCGCGTTTCCGCAGATGATCGAACGCATCCGGTCGAGGTATACGCTGGCTTACCGGCCGGTCCCCGGAGTAGCGGGAATGTTCCGAAGCATCAACGTGAAACTGACGCCTGAGGCTCGCGCACGGTATCCAAATGCACGGCTTCGCTTCCGGCGCGGATACTATTTCACGCACTGATTGGAAGCAGTTGCTATGGATGCTGCGGCGGCGCTTTTTTGCGCATCGCAATCGCACGCGCATCGGAGGCAGCCTGCACAGCTTGGCGCGATAACGTAGTTACTCTATTGAAGTCCGTCTTTTTCGCGTACCGCGCTTCGGCCTCATTCAAGGATTGCTGTGCTTTGTTGTACGTATCCGCCGCGGCCTCTGCCGCTCCATCTGCCCGCGCAATTTGGACCGCATTGCGCGCCTGGTAAAGTTCGAGAATCGCTTCATACTCAGGCATGGAGACGCCGGGCGATGCGCTCATGCCCGCGGACGGAAGTTGCTGGGGCTTGATGTTCAATGTGTACTGGCCTCTGGGCAAAAGCTCATACTTGGCTTCGATGTTCTCCACCCGGCCCACGGTATCCGGACGGATCACATTTTCCATCACGACCACATCGCTGGGGTATGGAACGGAGAAGTACGGCTCGGCGGTAACCAGAAGACCGAACGTGGACTGCGGACAG
Source organism: Bryobacterales bacterium (assembly GCA_038200305.1). Taxonomy (GTDB): domain Bacteria; phylum Acidobacteriota; class Terriglobia; order Bryobacterales; family Bryobacteraceae; genus JANXXV01. The sequence continues at coordinate 1,041 of JBBPYD010000006.1, read as the reverse complement.
GTGACGCGCATCTTCCCCTTATTCGAAGAATCGAGAATCAGCTCACCCAGATTGATCGAATGGCCGTCAGGAGTAATGGCCCAGAGAATGTAGGTCAGAAACTCGGTTCCGAATTGCGTTGGCGGATCGACATGCTTGAAGGTGGCCTCGATTTGCGTATATCCATTCTTCACTTCGACCTTGGCCTCGCCTTCTGCTTTTGGAAGCAACACGGTTCCCTTGATGTCAACGTGAGTTGGCCCGGTGCGGCGTTGATAGTTAACCGCTTTGAGCGCGCGCTGCACTACCGTGATGCTGTAGATGGGAACGCTTCTGTTGCCGAGAGTCTGCGAGCGTAGGAGCGAAACTGCCGTAAAAACGGTTAAGACAAAGGCAAGTAGATAGCGCATAAGAGTTCGCATAATTCAAATCTATCGTATAAGTATGCCCCATGCGGAAGCGGTCCCGCGGTAAGTTCGCTACAGCATTCACCGCATTGTGATCCTCTGCGCACTGTATAATAATGAGCATTCCATCCACTGGACGTGCATGGGACGCAAAGGCACACCATGTCGATGTATATGCTCCATCGCGCCGCATTCCTTCTTCTAACTGCCTCGATTCTTTCCGTTGCTGGTGAGCCGGACGGCTCTTCTGAATTTTTTGAAACGCGGGTGCGACCGGTTCTGGCGAATCGTTGTTACGTGTGCCATTCGTCAACGGCGATGGGCGGCCTTGCAGTCAACTCGCGCGCGGCTTTACTGAAAGGCGGCAACACCGGCCCTGCGATTGTTCCCGGCAAGCCTGAGGATAGTTTGCTTATGCAAGCCGTTCGCCATACCGCCGGGAAATTGCAGATGCCGATGCAGCAGCCTAAGCTTTCCGAAAAGGAGATCGGGGATCTTGCAACGTGGATCAAGGCAGGTGCAACGTGGCCGGAAGCGCCCGTGGCTGCCGCTGAGAAGAAGGCGGGTTATGTGATCACGGCGGAACAGCGCGCCTACTGGGCCTTTCAGCCCGTGGCGCGGCCCGCTGCACCCAAGGTGCGGAATGAAGCGTGGA
>JBBPYD010000005.1:0-7752 GCA_038200305.1 Bryobacterales bacterium | reverse complement strand
GTAATCACGCTCGAAAGCTTCCACCAGAGCGAGCCGTCACCCAAATCCGGAATCAGCAAGTAGGACACGAGGTACGTGAGCGCAACCGAGATCACGGACGTCAGCCAGACGAGGGTGGTCAAGGGCGCTTCGAAGTTCATGTGCTCCGCGTTGCGGTATTTCGCCGCGGCCATCGCTTCATTGATGAAATATGAGATGCCGGAAGCGATCACCATCATGATGCGCATGACGAAAATCCAGACCAGCAACTGCACCTTCGTTTCCGGTGTGTTCACGGCGAGGACGATGAAAGAGATGAGCGCGACACCCGTGACGCCGTAAGTCTCAAAGCCATCGGCGCTAGGTCCGACCGAGTCGCCCGCGTTGTCACCCGTACAGTCGGCGATCACTCCGGGGTTGCGCGCGTCGTCTTCCTTTATCTTGAAGACGATCTTCATCAGATCGGCTCCGATATCGGCAATCTTGGTGAAGATGCCGCCTGCCACTCGAAGCGCCGCCGCGCCCAACGACTCGCCGATAGCGAAGCCGATAAAACAGGCTCCTGCATAGTCGCCAGGGATGAACAAAAGGATAAACAGCATCAGAACCAGCTCGACGCTAATCAGCAGCATGCCGATGCTCATTCCCGCCTTCAGAGGAATCGCATAACAGGGATACGGCTTTCCGCGCAGACTGGCAAAAGCCGTCCGGGAATTAGCGAACGTGTTCACCCGGATACCGAACCAGGCGACGCCGTAGCTGCCCCCGATCCCGATGAGACTGAACAGTAGAATGATGATCACTTTCACTGCGTCAAAATGCTGCAGGACGCCAAAATACAGCACAATGATTACGCCGATGAACGTCTCCAGGATCAGCAGGAACCGGCCTTGCGTGAGCAGATACGTTTTGCAAGTCTCATAAATCAACTCAGAAACTTCCAGCATCGAAGGGTGAACGGGCAGGTTCTCTAATTGCTTATAAGTGACCAGGCCGAACAGCAGCCCAAGAGCGCACACCAGCAGTCCGGACATCAGCAGCGTTCGTCCATTGATTCCCCCCAGGAAAGTGGATTGCCCCAAGTCGGGCAACACCAGATTCGCTTCTCCGCCCGCGTGTGTCTGGGCCAGTAGCGGCACACAGGCGAACAGCAGCATCGCGAATACAAAGGGAAGAAGACGGCGAAGTTTTGGCAAAAATCGGGTATCGGTTTTTGCGGCTTCGACGCGGAAGTTCATGTCCATTTCGGTATTTCCTCCGATCACATGGTGATTCAAACTGATTGTGGCATGAGGTCCAAACGAGCATTCGGCCGCATTGCCCACGAATCACGATAACTCACGCGCGATCTGGAAGCAATAGAAGAGAGCTCAAATCACTTGGAGTATAAGGCACTTCAAGTAATGAGTTTCGGGTACTGTGAGGAGGATAGGATGATCGGCGGATTGGGTCCGGCGTTCCAGGACCCGCAGAGTGCGGCCGGTGTCCAGCGCCGCTCCGGCTACCGTCTCCAGCAGCATGGATTCGCTGAAATGATGGGAGCAGGAGCAGGTGACCAGCACGCCACCCGAATCGAGCAGCCGCAATGCCCGCAGGTTAATCTCTTTATATCCGCGTACAGCATCGCTTAAGTTGGTGCGCGATTTGGTGAACGCCGGCGGATCGAGAACGACCGTCTGGAACCGTTGGCGTGCATTCGCGTAACTGGAGAGCAGATCGAACACGTCCGCTTCCCGGAAATCGATATTGGATATTTGGTTCGCGCGGGCATTGGCGTTTGCCGTTTCCAGAACGGCGGCCGAACTATCGGCGGCTTCCACCGATTCACAGTTACGGGCCATATGAATTGCAAATCCGCCGGTACAAGTGAAGCAATCGAGTGCGCGTCCAACTGCATAACCGGCCACCGCCGCGTAGTTCTCCCGCTGATCGAGAAACACGCCGGTCTTCTGACCATGCAGCAGATTCGCTTCCCACTGGAATCCGTTCATCGCAATCTGAATGCGATCGGGCAGAGTACCGCTGAGAACGGCGGTCTCCAGCGGCAGCGATTCGTGCTTGCGAACCGCGACGTCATTTCTGGCGACGATGCTGGCGGGGTTCAGAAGGTCTTCCAGAGTGGCGACGATTTGCGGCTTCGCCTTGTCCATTCCTTGATCCAAGGTCTGGATGACGGCGTGCTCGCCGTAACGGTCGATCACCAGTCCGGGCAGCAGATCCGCCTCACCGTGAACCAGCCGGTAAGCGTCTGAGTCCTTGACGAACCGTTCCCGGAATCGAAGAGCTTTTTCTATTCGACTGCGCAGGAACGCAGTGTCGAACGGCTCCACTCTTGAGGAGAGCAGCCGTAGCGTGATCTGCGAAGTAGAACTGTAATGAGCGGTACCGAGCGGGCGGCCCTTTGAATCGATCACCTGCACGGCTTCGCCCGGTTGCGCATCGCCACGGTCGATCACATCGCTAGAGAAAATCCATGGGTGCCCGGATGCCAGGCGGCCGGCGGCTTTTTGGTTTACTCGAATCGAGACCAACTAGTGGGCCGCCTGAAGACGCGCGATGCGGTCCGCCGTACTCGGGTGCGTGGAGAACAGCTTAAATAGAGCCTCACCGCTGAACGGCTTGATGATGAACATATGGGCTGTGGCCGGCGTCGCATCCATTGGGATGCGCTTTGACCAGGATTCCAGTTTACCCAGAGCCGAGATCAACCCATTAGGAGTGCCTGTGTATTTGGCCGCGGCTCCGTCGGCTGAGTACTCCCTGGTGCGGGAAATAGCCATCTGAATGAGTCCGGCGGCAATGGGGGCGACAATCAGCATGAACAAGCCGCCGAGCGCCCCGCCGCCACGGTCTTCCTCATCGCTGCGCCTGGCTCCGCCAAAGAAGAACGCCATGCGGGCGAGCATGGTGATGGCAGCGGCGATGGTAGCCGCCACCGAACCGATCAGGATGTCGCGATGGAGCACGTGCCCGAGTTCGTGGGCCACCACCCCCTCCAGTTCTCGGTCGTCCATCAGTTTCAAGATGCCGTACGTGAACGCAACCGAAGCGTGGTCTGGATTGCGGCCGGTAGCGAACGCATTCGGCGATTCATCCGGAATCAGCCACAGCTTGGGCATGGGTAAACCCATGCGGCTGGTGAGATTCTCAACGATGGGGCCAACCCTGGTGTACACTTCCGCATTCTGGGTTGGGCTGACCGGCTTAGCCGAATAGGTCGCGAGCGCGATCTTATCGGAGAAGAAATAGCTGAAGAAGTTCATCGCCACCGCAAGTCCCAGCCCCAGGTAGAGGCCGTTGCGGCCTGCGATAGCGCCACCGCCCAGCACCAGTAAAGCGCTTAGAGCACCGAGCAATATTGCCGTTTTGAGGCCATTCATGGTAAGGACACCCCTCAATGATTTAGATGCAGGAGGGCCGGCTGGGTTGCCAAGTTTGTGGTGAGGTTTAAGAAGCGGCGCTACACGGGGCTGAGGACCGCCGTATTGCGGCCCTTGATCGTTCTGTAACGATCGCTCAAGACTTCTCACATCAGCCGCTTCCTGTTTTCGAGGAGGTTATCTGATTGCACGTAGCCGCACTCCCCCTGGGTTTTCAATCTGGGATCGTTCCGGGCAAATGGTTGCTCATCGCGACCTCACTTTGCCGGATGCGGCAGTAACTTCGATTAATGACATCGCCGCAACGAGCCACGGTGACGCATTGGTTCTAGCTGTTTCAGCTACGAGCACAGATCGCCAGGCCGCTTCCGCGCTTGTGTGGACAACGATAAGTGGCGACGTTTCGAGAGTTGTGCTCACACCGTCGTTTGCCGCTCGCCGGGTAATCTTTTCGACCGATGGTACGCTGTGGGCCTTCGGTCGAGTTTACGACTGAGCACTGATCGCATCAGCGTACTGAGAAATCGGAGCTTCCGAATGGATCGAGCTTTCTCTTCCGGGACAAGTAATGGGCCGCTGGCCGATTCAGATTATCGAAGTCGATACCACTGGATTGCGTAGCGCCTCTCATCAAGGTTTGTCGCTCCTCGGCGCCGAAGGCGATCATTTCGTGATTCGCGTCAAACCGCCATGGTTGCTCTCCTGGGTTCGGATTCAGTAAGCTCAAAAATACAAATCCACCGCCGAGGATCGCTCAGCGGTGGATTCGGTTGAAACGGGAACAAAGTTACTTGGTTTCGTCTTCCGCAGGAAGCTCGCCGTCGCGGCCTTCCTTAATCGCCTTGAGCTTCTCTTCGCGGCGTTTGGCGCGGTCTGCGGCACGCTTGACCAATTCAGAGCCAACCAGTTCGAGAATAGCCTGTTCGGCGCCATCCCCTTTACGCCAGCCAAGGCGGACAACACGGGTGTAACCGCCGTTGCGTTGACCGAAGCGGGCCCCCAGCTTGTCAAAGAGCTTCTTTACGGATGCCGGGGTTTCCAGGAATGCCGCGGCCTGCCGGCGCGCGTGCAAGGTGTCCTGCTTGGCAAGAGTGATCATCTTCTCTACCAGAGGCTTGGCGGCCTTCGCTTTCGGGACCGTTGTGATGATGCGTTCCTGCTCAATCACACTCGTGACCAGATTCCGCAAAAGGGATTTGCGGGAACCGCCGTCGCGCTTGAGTTTAAATCCGGATCTAAGATGTCTCATTCTGCTAGTTCTCCTACCTCTTCGTCTACGCCTTCAGGGAGGACGGGAGACTGAGCGGGCATGGTCATTCGGCCCTGTGCGTCAAACTTGACGCCGAACCCGAGGCCGAGGCCGCCGAGAATTTCCTTGATTTCATTGAGCGATTTGCGGCCGAAGTTCTTGGTACGGAGCATCTCGGCTTCCGACTTCTGCACCAAGTCGCCAATCGTCTGAATATTCGCGTTCTTCAGGCAATTGTAAGAACGGACACTCAATTCCAGCTCTTCCACCGAGCGGTTGAGCACTTCGTTCATCTGGCTCATGCCGCGCTCGGCCGGCTCTTCGGAAGCCTCAGGAACCTCTTCAAAGTTGATGAAGATGCTCATGTGGTCCTTCAGGAGCTTGGCCGCCTGCCCGATGGAATCCTGCGGGGAAATAGCGCCATTGGTCCAGACTTCAATGGTCAGTTTGTCGTAGTCGGTCATCTGACCCAGACGAGCCGCTTCCACGGTGTAATTGACTTTGCGAACCGGCGAATGAACCGAGTCGATGGGAATGAACCCGAGCGGCAGGTCTTCGTCGTAGTTGCGATCCGCGTTTACGTAACCGCGTCCCGATTTCAGACGCATTTCGATGTTGAGTTTACCGCCCTCGCCAATGGTGGCGACCGGCATGTTGCGATCCAGCACTTCGACGTCGGCACCGGTTTCAATCTGGCCGCTGAGAATCTGACCGGCCGCATCGGCCCTCAGATAAACGGTCCGCATCCCTTCGCCCGACATCTTGAACGGAATCTGCTTGAGATTCAGGATGATGTCAGTTGCGTCTTCCACCACGCCAGGGATTGGGCTGAATTCGTGGGCCACGCCATCGATCCGCACCGCAGTGATGGCTGCGCCCTCAATGGAACTGAGCAGCACGCGGCGCAGGCCGCTGCCGATAGTAGAGCCGAACCCGCGCTCGAATGGCTGCGCGGTGAACTGGCCGAAACGCTCGGTGAGCGTTTCTGTGTTGGCGACGAGTCTTTTTGGTTTCTGAAAACCTTTGAACATAGGCTTGTTCCTCTGCGTTTGAAGAACGCTTTTACTTGGAGTACAACTCCACAATCAACTGTTCGTTCAACTGAATCTGAACGAGTTCCTCACGCTTGGGCTGGGTTAGCACGCGGCCTTTCAAGGTGTCGCGGTCGATTTCCAACCAATTCGGCGTGGGGAAATGCGCCGTAGTATCACGAGCGCTTAAAATGGTGGGATTTTCCTTGCTGCCATCCCGGACTTCAATGGTGTCGCCCGGCTTTACCTGAAATGAGGGGATATCGACCTTGCGGCCGTTCACGTTGAAGTGGCCGTGGCGGACAAGCTGGCGTGCTTGGGCGCGGCTGGTGCCAAGACCCAGGCGGTACACGGTGTTGTCAAGGCGCTTCTCAAGCATCCCGAGCATGTTCTCACCGGTGATGCCCGGCATGACAACCGCTTTCTCAAACAGATTGCGGAACTGTCCTTCCAGCAGGCAGTAATAACGGCGGGTCTTCTGCTTTTCGCGCAACTGCAGGCCGTATCCGACAATCTTCTTCGCCTTGCGATCTTTTCCGTGCTGGCCGGGAACGTAGTTGCGCTTTTCAATCGCGCACTTCTCCGTATGGCAGCGTTCCCCTTTCAGGAACAATTTCATTCCCTCTCGCCGGCAAAGCCGGCAGACGGGACCGATATAGCGAGCCAAATCTAACCTCCAGGACCTTTCTTTCTCAGGTGCAGTTTACGGCCATTGGCGGCCTTCGTCCTGCTTACATATCCGCTTCTAGACTTACGCAAAGCGGCGAAAATCACACGCGGCGTTTTTTGGGTGGACGGCAGCCGTTGTGTGGAATCGGAGTGCGGTCTTTAATCGATCTTACCTCAATTCCAGCAGTGGCGAGGGCACGCACCGCCGACTCGCGTCCCGCGCCCGGACCACTCACGCGCACTTCGACCACGCGCAGACCAGATTCCTTCGCCTTATTCGCAGCCGTCAGAGACGCCTGCTGCGCTGCGAACGGAGTGCCTTTCCGCGAACCGCGGAAGCCGAGCGAACCGGAACTGGACCAGGCAAGCACGTTCCCCACTGGATCGGTAAAGGTGACAATCGTGTTGTTGAAGGTCGCCTGCACGTGAACCAGCCCAACCGGAATGGACTTCTTCTCTTTCTTTTTAAACGTCTTCTTCTTAGTCGATTTAGACGCTTTCGCCGACTTCGCGGGAGCTTTAGCCATGGTTTATGTCTTCCCTGTTGCTTTCTTCTTACCGGCCACCGTGCCGCGGCGCGGGCCCTTACGGGTTCGCGCGTTGGTGTGGGTGCGCTGTCCGCGAACTGGCAATCCGCGGCGATGACGCAGCCCGCGGTACGCGCCCATTTCGATCAGCCGCTTGATGTTCAGCGATACTTCCTTGCGGAGGTCGCCTTCCACCGAGCCTTCGGCTTCCAGGATGATACGGATGTTGTTGACTTCCTCTTCCCCAAGGTCGCCGATCTTCTTGTTGAAGTCGATGCCGCACCGGTACAGAATGGACTTCGCCCTGGTCCGGCCAATGCCGTAAATGTAGGTGAGACCAATCTCAGCCCTCTTCTTGGGCGGTAAATCTACGCCAGCAATACGCGCCATATTCTCTCCTGCCTAACCTTGCCGCTGCTTGTGTTTCGGATTGGTGCAAATCACGCGGACCACGCCTTCGCGGTGGATCACCTTGCACTTATCGCAAATCTTTTTAACCGATGCCCTGACTTTCATAATTTCCTCAATACCTTTGTAATGCGTCCCCGGCCGCCATCGTGCGGGGATATATCCACTTCTACCCGGTCGCCCAGCCGCAGCCGGACAAAGTTCGTCACCGCCGGTCCCGCCAGGTGCGCGGTTACTTCCCGCTGATTCTCCAGCACCAACCGATAGGTTGCGCTTGGCAGTAGTTCCGCCACAGTCGCAACTAAGGCCGCGTCAGAACCCATGGTCCGTTTGCCGTCACCGCCACGCAATGCTCAAAATGCGCCGAATTAGAGCCGTCTTTCGTAACAGCCGTCCATTTATCCGGCATCACCTTGGTCTCCGGCTTGCCCGCGTTCACCATCGGCTCGATGGCCAAAACCATTCCCTCTTTCAACCGGGGATTTTCGTTCTTGCGGTCGACGTAGTTG
>JBBPYD010000004.1:0-10186 GCA_038200305.1 Bryobacterales bacterium | reverse complement strand
CAGCTTGCAACTCTTCAGCCCCAGTCTGGAACCCATGCCCACCTTACCCGGCGCGTCCCGCAAACGGGCGCCTGCCGGCCATGACGAAGCTCTCACGCAGGGCTTCCACGCGCACGCGGTCGATTTCGGCCATCTCCGCCGTTACGAAGCAGCCATTGAGCGGTCTTATTACAAGGCAATCGGCCAACTACAGAAGCTCCAGGCCGGCCGCCGCGAACAGGAACAGCAGGAAGCAAAAACAACCACGCCCGCCAAGATCCTGATCGCCACAAAAGCTGCCACAAATGGCTTCGTTTCGCAAAACCCACACCAACCGCAACCACCCATTGGGTTCGTTTCGCAAACCGCGCCTGCGGCCGTTGAAATTCCAGCATCTTCCATTGCTCATGAGCCGGAAATACTTAAAATTCCCCGGTAAACTACCGGCAGCATATGTCAACCCGAAAAGGATTCAGCCGATCTTCAGCCTGCGCTGCTATCGTGTGTCTTGGAAATGATGTTGCTCGCTCGTACTTGGTTAACTTTTCTCGTTTTTCTTGCGATCCCGGCGCTCCCGCAGAGCGTAGGCCGCCCGTCCGGCGCCCTGGGTGGACGCTTTACAATCTCGGGAACCGTAACCGATCCAAGCGGAGCCGGAATTCCAGGCGTTAACGTTGTGCTCCACAAGATTGATAACGGCAGTCCGCGTACAACCGCCACTGACAACTCTGGCGCATTCCGGTTCGCCGCCGTATCGTCAGGCGATTTCGAAATCCAGGTACAGGGCGAAGGTTTTGCCGCGGAAAAAATCCTGGTAAGGATTGCAGACCGCTCTCCGGCTCCATTTCGGATTGTGCTAAAGCTCGCCGATGTTCGCCAGGAGGTCACAGTCAGCGAATCGGCCGGTCAAGTGAGCACGGAGGCGTCGGAGAATCTAGACGTCATCACGCTCGATCGCGAAATGCTGGACAACCTGCCAATCTTCGATCAAAACTACGTCGGAGCAATGTCGCAGTTCTTAGATCCTGGCTCCATCGGCACCAGCGGAGTCACCCTGGTGGTGAACGGCATGGAGCAGCGGAACATAGGCGTCTCGGCATCCGCCATTCAGCAGGTCAAGATCAACCAGAATCCCTATTCCGCCGAGTTTTCCCGGCCCGGCAGGGGCCGCATCGAAGTCATCACCAAGCCTGGCTCTCAGGTCTATCATGGTACGTTTGATTTTCTTTTCCGCGGCTATCGCCTCAACGCTCGCGATCCTCTCGCAATCTCCCGGCCCCAGGAACAGCGGCGCATCTTTGAAGGCAGTCTCATCGGTCCCCTTGGCAAGAGCGGTAAGACGTCGTTTCTTCTGTCGGCCAACCGCGAAGAGCAGGATCTGCAGGGCATTGTATACGCCTATACGCCCACCGGATTGTTTCAGCAGAACGTAGCCAATCCGCAGCGGGACACCGAATTCTCCGCCGGCGTGAACCGGCAATTTGGGGAGAATCACACGGGGTCGTTCCGCGTAAGCTTTCATAACAGCACCGACAAGAATCGAGGCGTCGGAGGAGTTGTGCTTCCCGAGGCGGGCGTCGATTCTCAAAATCGGGAAGACGAGTTGTATTACAACGACAGCCTGGTTGTCACTCCCAAGTTGCTCAACCAATTTCGGGTCGTCTTCGGACGCCAGCACACTCCCACCACAAGCGTAAGTAAAGATCCGTCCACCGTCGTTCTTGGTGCCTTCACTGGCGGCGGCGCGCAAGCCGACCGTTTGCAAACTGAGAATCACATTAACCTGAACGACATCGTCTCCATCTCCGCCGGAAAGCACCAAATCAGGACGGGGATCAATGTACCCGACATCAGCCGCCGTGGCCTGAACGACTACACGAACTTTGGCGGCGTCTACACGTTTTCCACCCTGCAGGACTACGTGCAGCGGCGTCCTTTCTCGCTCGTTCAACAGCAGGGCGATGGACACGTCGTCTTCGTCGAAACCGTACTCGGCGGATTCATTCAAGACGACTATCGCGTACGCCAGAATCTGACTATTTCAGCGGGCCTTCGTTACGACTGGCAAAATTATTTTCACGACAACAATAATTTCGCGCCGCGCCTCTCTTTCGCTTACTCGCCGTCCAAAAGCCGCAAGACCGTGCTGCGAGGCGGAGCGGGATTCTTCTATGATCGAACCGGCCCCGGCCCCATCTTCGATCTCGAAAGATACAACGGTCTTCGGCTCAGGCAAATTGTGCTGACGGACCCTGCCTACCTGGACCCGTTCAACTCACTAAACCTGACGGCGCAACCCAGCAGCATCGTGCGGTTGGACCCCATGGTTAAAATGCCGTACACCGCCCAATTCAGTATCGGTGTGGAGCGTCAACTATGGAAATCGACTACGCTGTCGGCCACTTACTGGGCCACGCGCGGCGTTGGCCTGTTTCGTTCACGCGACATAAACGCACCTCTTCCGCCATACTATTTCGCCCGGCCCGATCCGGCAATCGGTGTGTACCGGTGCATCGAATCTTCCGGCCGTCTTCAGAACGATGCGATGGAGATTTCCTTTCGCGGCAAGATCACCCGCTTCTTCAGCGGCATGGCCCAATACACACTGGGGCGCGCCTACAACGACATCGGCGGAAACTATTCCGCCAGCACGCGAGGCACGGGCATCAACTCGTTTCCAGCGGACAATCATGATCTTTCAGGCGAATGGGGAAGGGCCGACTATGACCAACGTCATCGTCTCAATCTTTTGGGAACGTTTCGCGCGGCCAAATATCTCGAATTCGGAATCGGTCTCTTCGCCAACACAGGTGCTCCGTACACGGAAACAACAGGACGCGACGGCAACCATGATGGTTTAGCGAACGACCGTCCCGCCGGCGTGCCGCGGAACTCTTTGCACGGGCCGGGCTCCGTCGATTTGGATCTCCGCTGGTCCCATGATTTCTTATTTCAGAAGGCGAAAAAAGAAGGCCCAAGAGTCACCTTCGCGGTGGATGCCTTCAACGTCACAAACAAAGTAAACTACGTCACCTACGTTGGAAATCTCAGCTCCCTATTCTTCGGCGGCGCGGTGGCGGCCAAACCAGCCAGGCGAGTGCAAATGTCGGCCAGGTTTACTTTCTGAAATGAAGAATATATTCCTGCATGGCATGCTCAAACCATCGAATGCCATAAAGCTTGGCCTCGGCCAGCGCTTTATCGTTTTGCCATTGATCGTGTGCAATCCGGTAGCACGCGATCACGGTTCCCGTGCGGTCCGCCCCCCGCTGGCAGTGTACGAACACCGGCCATCCGGCGCTGTCGTCCAGCAGCGTAAGCACTTCGGAAATCTGTTCATCCGAAGGGGCGGAAACGCTGCTCATCGGAACACTCACATACCGCATGCCCGCCGCCTGAACAAGTTTCTTTTCGGCCTCGGCGTGGCCCTCTCCACCGCGCAGATCAATTATTGTCTTGATCCCCAGTTTGGCCAAGCTCTTGTAACCCGCGCTCGCCGGTTGCGCCCCCCGGTAAAGGTGATTGTTCACCTGACGGAAGTTGCCCACCCCCGGCGCCTTCAACGGGTCGGACGCAACCAGCCATTGCGGAGCGATCAGGAATAGTGCAATAAGAAAATAGCTCAAAACAATTAGATACCCGCCGGGTCGAATCCGTTACCTGTTTTGCTATAGTAGCCCTAGCTGTCGGTACGCCCCATCACAAGGGCGTTGAGAAAGGGAATCCGGTGTAAATCCGGAACTGCCCCGCAGCGGTAAGCAGGAACGAAATCCGCAAGAGAAGCACTGGTCCCCCAAACGGGGCCGGGAAGCTGCGGAAATTAGGAACCGGCGCAACTCGCGCTGCCCGCCTGCAAGTCCGAAGACCTGCCGGCAAGCATGTGGGTACGCGCACCTCCGAGGGGGAGGTGAGTTGGCCGCTGCACCTTCATCCAACTCGTCGCCGCCTCGGGTTTGCCGTCCCTCAAATTCATCCGAGGGGAACGACAGTGAAACTTTTTCTATCTCTGGTAACACTCCACGCCGCTTTGCTCACCGCAGCATCGGCAGAATCCGTCACCGGCCGCGTACTCGATCCTGTAGGGGCCGCCATCGCGCGCGCCACCGTCAGCATCACGGGACGCGAGGGCGACATACGCCGATCCACCATCAGCGGCCCAAAGGGCGAGTATCAATTTGAAGGGCTCAGTGCCGGGCAATACCTGCTCGAAGCGAAAGCCCCAGGCTTCGGCTCGAATAAGGCAACCGTTCTGAACCTGGAACCTGGCAAACTGGCTGAGGCCGACCTTCACCTTGACCTGACCCGGCTCACCACACAGGTGCAAGTCACCGCAGCCGGCACGGCGCAATCGGCCGATGAATCTTCGAAGGCGCTCGACATTATCGACGCCACGCAGCTCGACACCCACGCGAAAATAGCGATCCCGGATGCCATCCGCTTCACCCCAGGCGTGCGCGTCCAACAGTTGGGAGGTCCGGGAAGCCTCACCCGTATTCTGAGCCGCGGCCTTCCGACGCACGAAACGTCGCTGCTCATCGATGGGTTCCGCTTGCGCGATGCAGCATCTCCGCAGGGGGACGCCAGCGCCTATTTGAGCGAACTGCTCGTGGTCGATACCGCCAGCGTTGAGATCCTCCGTGGCGCGGGCTCCTCGTTGTACGGCACCAACGCGGCAGGCGCCGTGATCAACGTCACCACCGATCAGGGCGGCGGACGAGTTCACGGAGACATACTCGCCGAAGGCGGTGGCCTCGGGCTGTTCCGTGGCGCCGCGAAGCTGGCTGGCGGGGCCGCGAACGACCGGCTCCTCTACTCAGCCGGTATCGCCGACCTCAACGTCAGCAGTGGAATCGATGGGAACGATCGTGCCAGGAACGTCAGCGGACAAGGATTCGCACAGTACAACTGCACGCCATCCACTTCACTGAGCGGCCGTTTATTCACCACCAAATCCTATGCGGATCTCAACGTGGCGCCCTACGCGGCAACCATTCTGCCGTCTTCCAGCATCGTTCCGGCCATTCCGGGCGTAACGTTCTTCCCCAGTCAGGACGATCCCGATTCCAGCCGCGGAGCACATTACGTCTCCGGTTTGGTCGCGCTCAATCAGCGCATATCCAAAGCAACATCCGTGCGGATCAGCTATCAGGGACTCGCTACCGGCCGTGACAATCGCGACGGCCCCGGAGGTCCTCGGTTCCAACCCCAATTCTCAAACTCCGGTAAGTTCGATGGCCGCATCGACACGCTACAAGCCCGCGCGGATATCAACCTTGGCCGGTACAATCTGCTGACCGCCGGCTACGAGTTGGAACGCGAGTACTTCGACAACCTGACTTCAGACACAAACCCGAATCCTGTCCAGCGAGTAGATGCGCGAGTGCAGGTTGCGCAGATCAGCAACGCGGTCTATGCGCAGGACCAGATCCGGCTGATCGATAATCGTCTCCAGTTCTCGTTCTCCGGCCGCATCCAGACGTTCGCGCTCAACCACCCCGAGTTCTCTGGAGGCACTCCGCTCTATGCAAGCACTGCATTACCGAATCCCCCGAGTGCCTACACAGGGGATGGCTCTGTATCGTATTTCTTCCCCACCAGCGGGACCAAGCTGCGCGCTCACATCGGCAACGGCTATCGTGCGCCTTCGTTGTATGAGCGCTTCGGTTCGTCGTTCTACTTCGGCAGCTTCAACGCATCGGGCGACCCGCGCCTCCGGCCGGAGCGCATGCTGTCGGTGGACGGCGGCTTCGACCAATATCTGCTGTCGTCCCGACTGCGCGTGCATGGGACCTACTTCTACACGCGTATCCAGGAAGCCATCGTTTACGATGGCTCTATCACACCCGGCACGGACCCCTACCGGCGTTTCGGCGGATATCGCAGCGCTCCCGGCGGGCTCGCGCGCGGCGTCGAAGTCAGCGCCGAAGCCAGCATCACGCGTTCGCTCACCGTCAATTCCTCGTACACCTACACCAACGCGAAGGAGCGCAACACAAACCTAGTTGGCGGTTATCTACAATCCATTCGGATCTTCAAGAACATGTTCACGGCCACCGCTTCCCAGCGGCTCGGCCGCAAGATCGACGTGGCCTTCGACTTCCTGGCTGCAAGCCCTTACGTGTACCCTCTGTTTACCGGCACGGGCAGCCGGCCATTTCAGTTTGACGGTCCAATCCGCGGCGATCTGGTGGTCAACTTCAACCAGCCCATCTCCGAGCGGCAGACCCTGCGTTTCTACACTCGTGTTGAAAACGTGTTCAATCGGACATACTTTGAAGATGGCTTCCGCACGCCAAAGGCGTGGGCGGTAGCAGGAATCAAATGGATATGGAATTAGCGGCTCTACGCCGGAACTATACGAAAGGAGGTCTCGGCGATCGAGACCTCCGCCCCAACCCGATTGAGCAGTTCCGTATCTGGTTTCAGCAGGCCCTCGAAAGCAAACTGCCGGAGCCGAACGCCATGACCCTGGCGACGGCAACTCCCGATGGCATCCCTTCAGCGCGCATGGTTCTGTTGAAGCATTTCGACGAGGCTGGTTTCGTCTTCTTCACGAATTACGACAGCCAGAAGGGACAGGAGCTGGAAGAGAATCCGAACGCGGCGCTGGTCTTTTACTGGGCGGAACTGGAGCGCCAGGTTCGCATCACCGGCAAGGCAGCCAAGACCTCGCGGGAAGAATCGGAAGCGTACTTCGCCAAGCGCCCGGTACCGAGTCAGATCGGCGCATGGGCATCCGAACAGAGCACGGTGGTGCCGAATCGCAAAACCCTGGAAGAGCAAGCAACCGCGCTCGCCAAGTGGTATGAAGGCGTCGAAATCCCCGCGCCTCCGTACTGGGGCGGCTTCCGGATTGCCCCAGTAACCATCGAGTTTTGGCAAGGCCGCCCAGACCGCCTCCACGACCGTTTCCGCTACACAAGAACAGAGCAATCCAAGTGGCAGATCGAGCGATTAGCGCCTTAAAAACTCAGCCGCAGTCCCACCTGCACCTGCCTTGGATCGCCGGTCGCGTTCGGCCTGCCGAAAGTCGCACCCAGCACATTGTTCGGCAATTGGAAGTTGGTCCGGTTCGTCACGTTGAACCCTTCCACCAGGCCTTCCATCGCCAGCTTCTCCGTCAGATGGAATCTGCGGCTCAACCTCACATCCAGCGACAGCGAGTCGAACCCGCGCCCCGTGTTCCGCCCGACTCCTTCCGGACGATCGTTCACGTTCGTATCGTTGTTCCGGTCCGTCCCGGTCTGAATGTTAAATGGCAGAGCGGACGCATAGCTGAAGATGGTGCTCAACTGGAATCCCTTGAGCCGCCGCTGTCCGTCCAGCACTCCGCTGAGCGTGAACCGATGCCGCTGATCGTTGTCCGACAACCCCCGGTCGTCGCGCACATTAGACGCATTCTGCGGCTGGCTGAAGAAGAAGTTTCCCGCATCGTCAATCGCCTTTGAAAACGTGTACGACAGCCGCACGCCGCCCCAGCGTCCGGCGTGCTTGTTCAGTGAAACCGTCAGGCCGTTGTAATTCGAATCGCCGATCCCGTCAAACTGGCCGTTATTCCCATACCGCGGATCGGGGCGGCCCAGATTCGCGATTCCAAGCTGTGCCGCCTGCGCCGCGGAGAGCGTGGGGACATTCACATTGCGAGTCATCAGAATATGATGGCCGCGCAAATTCAGATAGCTCACGGAAATCGCCATCTGCCCCGGCAACTCCCGTTCAACCTGAAAACTGGTCTGCCGGCTATAAGCGCTCGCAATGTTTGGGTTGATGGTCGTGATGTTCGTCAGCACCCCATCCGGAAAGGACGGCATCACGTTTGGAAATAAGGGCGCCCCCGCCTGTCCGAACGAGAGCAGAGCGGCCTTGTAGTTCACTCCGTCCCTTTGCAGCGCATTCGAGAGTGCCCGCAACGGCAGCCGATCGTAGTAAAGGCCGTATGAAACGCGAATCACCGTCTTCCGATCTCCCGGCGTATAGGACACGCCGATGCGCGGCGAGAAATTGCGCTTGTCCGTCTTCACGGGATCGGCCAGCATCTGCAGGTCGTACCGCAAGCCCGCGTTGATAGTCAGCTTGGGATGCGGCCGCCATTCATCCTGCACGAACAGCCCGAAATTCGGATTTGTTTGGAACTGCCCAGGTGCTCCGAAAGCCTGCTGGAAGTTGATATACCGTCCGGCCTGCAGATTCGCAATCGAGGAGAACGAATACACGCCTTGCAATGCACCAGGGAAGAGAATGTCCTCGCGGTTGTATAGCCAATTGACTCCGGCCTTGAACGCATGCGAACCGCGAACCGTCGAGATATTTTCCGATAGCTCAGTCAAATCGGTCGATCTCCCCGTCGGCGACCCGGTTGCGGTCCCAATGCTCGCGATACCGGAAACGTTGATCGCCGGTCCAATCAGGTCGTTAACCGGAGCCGCCAGCCGGCTACGCGTGAATTGGAGCCGGGCTTCGTTGATCGTCCGCTCCGAGAGGGTCGCGACATCGTTGACCGCGACGGTCTGATCCCGATTCTGCAAACTGCTTCCTCGCGAGATCGCGTTCAGACCGCCAACCGAACGCGCGTTGCCGCTCCCAACATCGTATAAGCTATAGCGTGCCGCCAACTGGTTGCGGTCACTCAACCGGTGATCCAGCCGCACGAAGTAATTCGTCGAATCGAGCGTCGTCGGGAACTCACCGGTCGTTACACCGGTCGTTACACCGGTAGTCAAGCGCGGACTGCGGTAGCCGATGGAATCCAGCACTCCGTTAATCGCATTCGCATTCGCGGGCGCAATGGTGATAATTCCCGCCGCATGTTGCCGGGTCTGCTCGAAGTTAGAGAACAGAAATGTGCGGTCTTTCGCAATCGGACCACCCACGGTTGCGCCATACTGTCCTTGCGTGAGCGGATCTTTGGCCGTAGCCAAGGGATTCCTCGCATCCAGCCGTTGGTTGCGCAAGAAACCATACAATCGCGCATGCCAATCGTTCGTTCCCGATTGTGTGGTGACGTTGATCACGCCGGCGGATGCCCGGCCATACTCCGCAATTCCTCCCGAGGTCACGACCTGGAACTCGCGGATCACTTCCTGGCTGAAGAACGTCCCAGCTAGCCCCGCGGCATCGTCATTCGCGGAAAGCCCGTCCACTACAAAGCTGTTGTTCAGATTGCGCTGCCCCGTAATTGAGATGCCAGTGCCCGGCACAGCCGATGTTTCGGCGAACCGCTGATTGTTGCCTGTATTGGTTCGGGACACGCCCGGAGCAAGCAGCGCCAAATCCAGGTAGTTCCTGCCGTTGAGTGGAAGCGCATCGATCTCCTTAGGCAGAATGGTCTCGGCAATTTCCGACCGCACGCTTTCCACCACCGGGACTTCCGATTTCACGTCAATCCGGGTGTTGACGCCGGCAATGGTGACCGCGATTGGCAGGTCAATGGTTTGGCCAACTTGCAAGGTCAGACGCTTCGGCACTGCCGCAAACCGGGGATCGCTGATTCGTATCTCATACCTGCCTGCAGGCAAGTAGTTGAAGCGGTAGCGGCCCTGATCATCGCTCACCGATTTCCAGTGTTGGCCTCGATCCAGGTTGCTCATTTCCACCGCGGTCGAACTCACGGCGGCCCCGCTGGAATCTTCCACACGGCCCAACAGACTGGCCGAAGTGATGGACTGCGCATATGCCTGGGCAGCGCACAGCGCAAAGAATACAAGTCTCTTCATGATCTCCTCGCTTCAAATTTGGCTGGTTGCGAAAGCAGCTAGGTAACTGAAGGAGGAGGGCGTTGGTACAGGAAAGCGGGGTAAAAGGCTGGATCGGCGGCCGGTGGGAAGTCCCCGGCTAATTGCGCGATAACTAACCGTTCAACAGTCTGAGCGTTCCACGAGACGAGGGTCGCCGTGGCGATGGAAACAGTTCCCGCGCAAGCGCAGGAACCAGTACAATTCTGCACGCCAACCCACGCCGGCGCGCCGGAACTCTGCTGCCGCTTGCAACACGAGTGGGCGCTGGACTTTTTGCAGCACTTCATTCCGGACATTTCCGCCGGAGCGAATGCCAAGGCAAGCGGGGCCGCCGTTGTGGCGCCGAACATCAGCACCAGGAAGACCGCTATTTGCCGCAGAAACGTCACGCTCTTAGAAGGATAGCGCTTTTTCGGGTCAACGGATAGCCAGCGGCGTGCGTCACTTGTATGTGGGCCGAATTGCGATTGGAT
>JBBPYD010000003.1:0-11560 GCA_038200305.1 Bryobacterales bacterium | reverse complement strand
TTCGTCGAACAGTCCTTCCGACTGACCCCGTGCCGTCCGTTGCTGGCTAAGCAACGAGTACTCATCCTGCGCCTCGCGGCTGATCTTGTATCGTTTGGCGACCACCTCCGCGGTATCGCCCATCGCCATATAGAGCGCAGGCTTCCGGACCATTACCACCGGATTCGGCTCGTGATCGCGCTTCAACATCGAGATGCTCTCAACGCCCCCGGCGATGACCGCGTCCACACCTTCGGTTACGATCTGGTGCGCCGCCATTGTGATGGCTTGCAGTCCGGAAGAACAGAAGCGGTTCACCGTGGTCCCTGGAACCGATGCCGGCAGTCCCGCGCGAATCGCCGACACCCGCGCCACGTTCGACCCCTGTGGACCGGACGGGTAAGCACATCCCATCACGACATCTTCGATTTCGGCCGGATCGAGTGCGGGCGCCTTAGAAAGCACATCCTGTATACAGTGGGCCGCCAGATCATCCGGCCGCGTCTGGTGGAACGATCCCCGGAATGACTTTGCCAAGGGAGTCCGCGAACTTGCAACGATCACCGCTTCTCTCACGCGTATACACTCGCAAACGTCCTGCCCTCGGCTGCCAACCGGGCGAGTGATGGAGCCGGTTCCCAATGATGCCCGTGCTCTTTATGGAACTCGCGGACGCGATCATAGACTTTCTTTACGCCAACAGTATCCGCGTACCACATGGGGCCGCCGCGAAATGCCGGAAATCCGTAACCCTGCAAATAGATCACGTCGATGTCCACGGCGCGCAGCGCAATCCCTTCCTCCAGAATCCGCGCACCTTCATTGATTAGCGCGTAAACCGTCCGCTCCACCATCTCTTCCGCGCCGATCTTGCGCTGCGGAATCCCGGCCTGTTTCGCGGCTTCGGCCACCATGCTCTGGATCTCCGGGTCCGGCGCTCCGCGCCGGTTCTCGCCGTACTTGTACCAGCCCGCGCCGGTCTTCTGTCCGAACCGCCCCATCTCAGCGAGCACGTCTTCGGCGAACGGATACCGCACGCCCGGAATTTCTAGATGCTTGATCTCTTTCCGGATGCGCCAGCCGACATCGAGGCCCGCCAAATCGCCGACCGCCAGCGGTCCCATCGCCATCCCAAAATCGTAGAGCGCCGCATCCACATCTTCCATCGCCGCGCCTTCTTCCACCAGGAACTGAGCCTCCCGGCGGTAGGGGCCGAACATACGATTCCCAACGAATCCGAAACAGTTGCCCACCAACACGCCGACCTTCTTCAGCTTCTTGGCCAAATCCATCGATGTCGCAATCACACGATCGCTGGTCTCTTTACCGCGCACAATCTCAAGCAGACGCATGACGTTCGCCGGGCTAAAGAAGTGATGCCCAATCACCATGTGCGGACGCCTTGTAGCCGACGCGATCTCATCGATGTTCAGCGTCGATGTATTCGATGCAAGGATCGCATCGGGCTTGGCTATCTGATCGATCTCGCCGAAGATCTGCTTCTTCAGCTTCATCTCCTCAAACGCGGCCTCAACGATAATGTCGGCATCACCGAAACCTTCATAGCTCAGTGTTGGCGTGATCAATGACATCCGCTGATCCATTACATCCTGGGAAAACCGTCCTTTCTTCACCGAGTTTTCATAGTTCCGCCAAATCGTCGCCAAACCCCGATCGAGAGCGGTCTGCGCCGTCTCTTTCAACAACACCGGAATGCCAGCGTTCGCGTAATTCATCGCGATGCCGCCTCCCATGGTACCCGCCCCAATCACCGCCGCCTTGCGGATTGGAAGCAGCGGCGTCTCCTTAGGAACGCCAGGAATCTTCGACACCGCACGCTCGCCGAAGAACGCATGAATCATGCCCTTGGACTGATCGGAGAAGAGGCATTGCTGAAATAGCCCGGCCTCCACTTTGCATCCTTCCTCGAAGGACAGTTTGGCCGCAGCCTCCACGGCATCAATTGCGGCCAATGGCGCCATCAACAGGCGCTGCTTCTTCTCCGCTGCGGCGCGGGCGGCTGCGAATACAGCCGGATCGTGCCGTAGCTTCTCATTACGCTCACGGGTCTTCCGAATTCCCTCTACGTTGCGAGCAAACTCGATTGCACCCGCCAGCAGATCGCCTTCCACGATCTTGTCGACAATGCCGCACTCCAGAGCCTGCGCCGCGGAGACCGGTTCCCCGCCCGCGCACATCTCCACTGCCTTCGCCACGCCCGCGAGCCTCGGCAACCGCTGCGTTCCGGCCGCACCGGGAATGATCCCGAGCTTCACTTCGGGTTGGCCCACCTGCGCCGATGCGGCAGCGACACGGTAGTGCCCCGCCATCGCGATCTCCAGACCTCCCCCGAAGGCCGTACCGTGGACCGCCATCACTACCGGCTTTGCCGAATCCTCAATCTGCAACAACAGCGGCAACAGACTTCCGCCGCGCTTCTCTCCTGACGTGATCTTGCCGAACTCCTTGATGTCGGCGCCCGCGATGAACGTCCGCCCCGCGCCGATGACGGCTATCGCGCGAACTCCGGCGTCGTCTTGTAACGAAGCGATTGCTTCGCCAAGCCCCTCCGGAACGCCCGGACTTAAGGCGTTCACAGGCGGATTATCAATCGTGATCACCGCAACATCACCGTGCTTAGAGACTTTAACCAGTTCCGTCATCATCAAGAGTCTACCTCTTTACATCCGCTCCAACATGCGCGACACTGCGCTAACATGCGTCTTGCGCCTTCCAAGCTTTCGCTCGGAGTGTTCTGCGAACTTCCCACTCCAGCCTCCATCGAAATCATCGCCGCCGCCGGCTGGGACTTCGTCATCATTGACTGCGAACATGCACCCATCACTGCCCAGATGCTGCCCGATTTCATCCGTGCCAGCGACGCCGCTGGTATTCCAGCCATCGTCCGCGTGCCGGAGAACAACGCAGCCGCCATTCAGCAGGCGCTCGATGCCGGTGCAGCCGGTGTGCAGATCCCGCAGATCTCATCCGTAGCTTCTGCCCGCGCCGCCGTTTCCGCCGCGCGATTTCATCCGGGCGGCCAGCGAGGCTTTAACCCGTTCGTGCGCGCTGCCCGCTATTCGGCCGAACCCATTGCCGAGTTCCTTCAACGCTCAAACGAGGGCGTCACGGTCGTGCTGCAGATCGAAAGCGCTGAAGGCGTCCGTGCCGTGGATGCCATCCTTGAAGTCCCCGGCATCGACGTGCTTTTCATCGGCCCATACGATCTATCGCAGAGCCTCGGTATTCCGGGGCAAACGTCAGACCCGCGGGTCTTCGATGCAGGTCAGGCCATCGTGACCAAGGCGGCCGCGCGAGGAGTGCGAGCCGGAGTCTTTACGAACACCGAAGAGGAGGCTCGCCGGTGGAGGAAGGCCGGCATCCAGTACCTCTGCTACTCCGTCGATACAGCCGTGCTTCTCAACGCGCTTCGGGCTGCACAATTGAGACTGCGCTAATCGAAGAGATCCGGCTGCTCCTTCGCGATCCGCGCCCACAGCGGCTGGAATTGGAACCATCCGGTCTTGTGGCTCCCCACCTGTCCGCGAGTGACCAAGGCATTCTCATGCTCGATCTTGATGGGCTTGCCCGCTGCCTCCGCCATCAACTGAGCCTGACAACTTCGCTCCATGGTGATAAACCACCACGCGGCCTCATCCACCGTTTGCCCCACGGTCAAGAGACCGTGATTGCGCAGGACCACCGCTTTGCACTCTCCCAACGCTTGCGCGATGCGCTGCCCTTCGGACGCCTCATACACTACACCGGTGTAATCTTCAAAGATGCTGTGGTCTTGATAGAACGCACAGGCATCCTGCGTGATCGGGTCCAGCAAACGGCCGAGCGACGACCAGGTCTTTCCGTACAACGAATGAGCGTGGGCTGCCGCGATGACATCGGGCCGCGCGTCGTGTACGCCCGAGTGGATCGCGAAAGCCGCCGCGTTGACGGCATACTCGCCTTCCACCACCTCGCCCCGATGATCCACCAGAACCAGGTCGGAAACCCGTATCTGGCCGAAGTGCATGCCGAAGGGGTTGACCCAGAAGTGATCGGTCCGTTCCGGATCGCGCGCCGTGATGTGGCCTGCAACTCCTTCATCGAACCCGAACTTCGAGAACAAACGGAACGCCGCAGCCAAGCGCTCCTTCCTGTGACGGCGCTCGTCTGCGAACGTCTTGAATACAGGCGGGCTCGGAACCCGCAACATTGTTGGAATAGTGTCACTCATTGCGACCACCAAAATACTACAGTCTCCAACCGCGGAAGTACCCGCCGTGGGGACGGTGACTTCCGCGGCCATGATTATCTACTGACTGAGTGTAAAATTCACGTCAATGACGGTGACCACCTCCGCCGGCTCCCCATTGAGCAAGGTCGGCTGATACTGCCATTGCTGCACAGCCGTGGTGGCTGCCTCCACCAGCAAAGGATGGCCACTCACCAGTTGCATCTTCTGAATGAAGCCGTCTGTTCCAATCAGTACGTTGTAACGCACGGTCCCCTGAATGCGCGCCTGCTTGGCCAGCGGCGGATACGCGGGCGTAGTCTTCTTTATCAGCTTGGCCGCTTGTATGTTGCCGCCGATGCGGACCCGCTTCGTATTTCCGCTGGGAGGATCAAAGTCCGCCTGAGGTTCGGCGAGCGTGCGCATCGGCTGCCCTGGAGTGGCCAGGGAGATCACCGCGACCGTGGAGTTGTCATTGTGGCCCGTCTGTAGATTGAGCGACAGGTGTTCATCGACGGAACGGATCGCCGCCAGTGTCCGCTCCAGACTTTCGCTGGTTAAGGTTTCGCCTTCATGCACGGGCAGCAGCCGTCGTAGATCCTCGACCATTGTGTCCGGGACATCCAGGACGATCCTCTTCAAGACTCCGGCCGGCACAGATCCCGGCACGCGGGGATACGAACGATTAGAGTTCAATGGCGAACCAGTGTCTTTGAAGTTGATGGATGCCTGAATGTTGCCGGCTTGACCGGACTCGTTCTGAAAATGCCATTGCAGGGCGGAGGAGAGAGCGGCACTTCGAAGCTCATCGGGACCGCTCAGAACGCGGGCGTCGGCTACTTCGCCTTTGGGGTCAAGGCTGAGTTGCAGGACGACGGTTCCTTCGATCTTCTTCTCACGGGCGGCCCGCGGATATTCGGTGCGTGAGCCGTGGAGGAGTTTGTGACCTTGCGTATCGACAGTGACGCCGGTACCTTGATTCCACTGTACGTCCTGTGCGGACGATTCGAGTGGGAAGACCCAGACAGCGACCCTGGCCGTGAGTAATGCGAGGGTAAAGACGGTTGCGAGAGATGACACGATGCGGCGTTTCGACATATAAACCTCATTCATGACGGCGGCCACCCGTTGAGCGAGATGGCGTTTTTTAAGGAACAGTGGGGCCAACGCCAGGTCCGGCCGAACCTTCGTTTTGGCGACGGCGAGCAGCGCCTCAAGGTACTGCTCGCGGGACAGTGTGAATTCGACAGTGGCGCGATCCACCACTTGTTCGCGCGTGAGTTGGATCTGTCCCAGCAACCACCAGATGGCGGGGTGGAACCAGAAGACCGCGCGAACGATCTCTTCCGAGATGCTGTAGATCCAGTCGCGGCGTTGCACATGGATCAACTCGTGAACGGCGATGGCTTCTTGGGCGCCTGGATCGAGATCGAGAAATCCCGGTGGAAGCAGGATGACCGGCTGTGTGAAACCGAATGTCACCGGGCTGTTGACCTCATCGGAGAACTGGATATCGGGGAAGACGCCGAGGGCCTTCTGGGCTGCGAACAGGGAAGGGCTGACTGGATAGAGATCGCGGGCGTTCCGGCGAAAGCTTCGCAAGCGCCAGAACCCGAGCAGTAGCCAGGCCGCGCGCAGCGTTACTCCAGCGGCGTAGATGGTCAACAGTATTTCAGCGGCGGGCAGAGGCTTTGCGGGCGAGGTCTTGACCGGCACACCGGGTTGGAGGGGGCCATCCTCAATAGTGAAATCGATTCGCGAGACGTGGCGCGGCTGCACGGCGGGCAATAACAGGCATACGCCGAGAAGACCTTGCCAATACCAGAGCCGCGCGCTGGGCAGCGCCAACCGGAAGACGATTGGGAGCAATGCGCCGGCCGCGATGACCAGCAGCACCTGAAGACTGTAATAGAGTGCGTTGTTCATTTGCTCCTCCGGATCATCCGGGTGATCTCTTCCAGTTCCTTTTCGGTGAGACTGCGGTCCTCAATCAGATGCATGAGCAAGGGCTCGGCGGAACCGTTAAACACGCGGTTCACGAACTCCCGGACCATGCCGCCGATCACCTGTTGTTTCGGCTTGCTGGGGCGGTAGACGTAGGCGCGATCCTCTTGCGTCTTCTTCAGGTGTTTCTTCTGCTCAAGGATCTTCATCATGGTCATCACCGTGGTGTAGGCGATCTTACGGTGCTTCAGCAACTCTTCGTAGACGTCGCGAACCGTTGCCCTCTCCAGATTCCAGACGATCTTCATGATCTCCAGTTCCTGCTCCGTTAATGTTCCGCTCGGTGGCCGCATACTAATTACTTAGTACTATTAGACCCGCATGTCAAGCGAAAAGTTCCCAGGCGGTCTACAATTCTTAGCAGTGTCCACATTTCGAGGCCTTCTCCTTTCGCAAGAGGACGGGAAATTCACCGCATCCTTTCAAGACCTGCAGACCGATTCGCTGCCGCAGGGTGATTTGCTGATTCGCGTTTCTTATTCGAGCCTGAACTACAAAGACGGGCTTGCGGTGACAGGCAAACCGGGCGTGGTCCGGACCTGGCCGATGGTGCCCGGCGTGGATCTGGCGGGAACGGTGGAGGAATCGGGGTCGGCGGATTTCCAGCCGGGGGATCGGGTGGTGGTGACCGGCTGCGGCACCAGCGAGACGACGTGGGGCGGCTATGCGCAGATGGCACGGCTCAAGTCCGAATGGGTTGTGAAACTTCCGGCGGGCATCGGCCTCAAGCAGGCGATGGGAGTGGGTACGGCCGGCTTCACAGCGATGCAATGCGTGATGGCGCTTGAGCAGCGAGGCATGGTTCCGGGCGGACGCGAAGTTGCCGTGACCGGAGCGGGCGGAGGCGTCGGCAGCGTAGCCGTTGCGATTCTGGCGAAGCTTGGTTACAAGGTGGTTGCGTCGACTGGGCGCACCGAGACCCATGAATATCTGAAGTCGCTTGGAGCAGCCGAGGTGATCGATCGCGCCGTGCTGGCTGCTGCTTCGAAGAAGCCGCTTGAATCGGAGCGATGGGGGGGCGCAGTGGACAGCGTTGGCGGCGAGACGTTGGCGGGGCTGCTGCGAACCATGGCCATTGGAACCAGCGTGGCGGCTTGCGGTCTGGCCGGAGGAACGGCGCTGCATACTACCGTGATCCCGTTCATTCTCCGCGGGATAAGTTTGCTGGGCATCGACTCGGTACGGACGAAGCAGCCGGAGCGGCGCGCGATCTGGGCACGGCTCGCTACGGACCTGCCGATGGATGCGCTGGACAGAATCATCGACGTACAGCCACTCAGCAACGTGATCGCGCTCGGAGAGCAGATTTTGGAGGGCAAGACGCGCGGGCGCGTGGTAATCGACGTGAATGCTTAGAGCAGCATGTAGGTGACCAGCGCCACTCCGGCGAGTTTCTTTTCTGAATCGAAGATATCCACCCGGCCCACGCACAGGTGATTGCCGATGCGAAGCAGGTGTGCCTGGGCGGTCACTTTGCCGGATACGATGGGCTTGAAGTAGTTCACTTTCATTTCGACGGTGGTGATGCGCCGGGTTCCGTTGAAATGACGCATGACGGCGATGCCCACTGCCGAATCCGCCAGCGTCGCGGTGACGCCTCCGTGCAGCACGCCCGCGCCGTTCATGATCTCCGGCTTTAGTTGGCACTCGATGGTCACGCCGTCCGGATGGACACGCGCCAACTTGATGCCTATCAGCTTGTTGAAAGGCATGGCTTCGATGATCTCTTTGATGCGCTTGACGGGAAGTTTGGTTTGGCTCAAGGGAGTTTTCATTTTGGCACAGCTCTCCCTTGACCGTGGTTGACGGCCTGTGGACTGCGAAGATTGTACGCATTTATTTAATCGACAGTACCTGGCGCAGGCGCGCGGTTAGGCCCTCGGCCATCCATTGAAAGCCGAGGTCGTTCGGATGGGTTCCGTCCACTAGACCGTCTCCCTGTGAGGGGCCGAGCAGGTCAGTGCCTTCGACGAGTTGAATGTTGCGGTCACCGGCGGCGATTCGCTGGCTGACCACTTTCCGGATGTGCTCACGCATTCCCTCTTTGGTGGCCGCGGATTTGGCGTTCCAGCTTTCATTCGCGGCGTAGATGGGCGTGATGGCGACGATGGGCGTGTCCGGGTGCTTCGCTCGAACGGCTTCAATGAACGGCTGATACACTTCGCGGAGCGATTCGACTGTGCCGTTGTTCTGCGCGAAATCGAGCACGAACGCGGACGCGTCTATACCGGCCACAACCTTGGCTACTTCCGGCTCGCCTTTGCCGTTGCCAGAGAAGCCGAGATTGACGAAATCGAGATTGAGCTTACGGCCGAGGATGGCCTGGTAGCTCATGCCGGAGCGGCTGGCGCATCCGCCTTGCGTGATGGATGTTCCGTAGAACACAACCGGTTTCGGTGTGGCAAAGGCGTGCGCACGCTCCACTTTTGCTTCCTTATCAAGGCCGATGCTGATGATCTTTGCGGGCTTGTAGAGCGGAAGGTAGAGGACGATATCCCGCTGGGTGCGTGGACGGCCGCTCAGGTCGAAATAGGTGTGCTCGTAAACCTTGCCGGGCTTGGCGTCCTTGTCGGCGGTGACGGTGCTGCAGTAGACCCCATCGGAGTAAAGATCGACGCCGGTTTGTCCGAAGGCGTGCATGTTTTTCATGTTCGGGGCGGATGGGTATTCGACGCGGATGGCTACGATGGGAGAATCCGTACGGAATCGAATGCGCGCGCCGCTGGGGGATTGCGCAAGGCCCCAGACTTCGGGGCGGAACGTGTCTTTGAGCGCGATGGGCAGGCGATAGAGTGCGCCGTTGTTTTCGGCATACCAGGGGAGTCCGTTAATTTCAAGCTGTGGATTGGGCAGTTCGATCCAGTGGAGTTGCGCGGATTCCTGGGCTTGGACTTGGGCTTGTGCGAACCCTGAGATCAGAACGGCGGCGAGAAGGGTGAGAGACCGGATCATTTGGCTGCGGCTACCTCCATTACGATTTGCATCAGCAGGTCTGTGCCTTGCTGCAGATTCTTGATGGAGATGCGTTCGTCGTTGCCATGGGCCAGGCGGTCGGCTTCCTTGATGAAGATGGGGACGCCGTAGACGGCCATGCCCTTTTCGCGGAGGAACGATCCATCGCTGGCGCCGAGGCTCATGTATGGAACCAGCATGGCCTTGGGGGCGGACTTACTGAATACATTGTCCATTGCCTTATAGAGAACCGTGCTGAGCGAACTTGGCTCGGTGGACGGCATTTGCTGGCCGAAGTTGGAATCGATGGTGACGGCGGGATCGTTGACGATCTTGCGCATTCGCTCGAGCACCTCTTCTCTTGTTTCGTTGGGAAGGCGGCGGATATCGACCTGCGCTTCGGCGGTATTCGGAATGATGTTGACCTTTAGGCCCGCCTCCAACATGGTGGGCGAGACCGTGGTGCGGAGCATGGCGCCGATCTCACGGTCTTTCTCCGTGATTTGGTTCGCTGCCGCGCCGGACGTGCTCTGGTTTTCCAGTTTGGGGATGAGCGGCTTGAGCCATTGATAATCGGGGAGCTTGCTTACCTGCTCCAGGTAGCGGCGCGTGGTGGTGTTTAGCGATACGGGTTCATCGGTATCGGCTAATCGCGTGATTGCGCGCGCCAGATGCACGACGGGGTTGTCAGGAAGCGGGCGCGAGCCGTGTCCGGCGGTTCCTTTCGCAGTCAGCTTGATGCGGGTGGGAATCTTTTCCGAGGTTTGCACCTGGCAGACGCGCGTGCCTCCGGGCGTGTTGAGTGAATAGCCGCCTTCGTTGAGCGCGAACTCGGCGTCAATCTTGCCGTATGCGTTCTTGATTAGCCAGGCGATGCCGGTGGAGCCTGCTTCCTCGTCGGATTCGGAGAGCAGGATGACATCGCGATTGAGCTTGACGTTGCGGCGCTTTAGCTCGGTGAGAACGGCCAACTCGGCTGCGAGCAGGGATTTGTCGTCTACTGTACCGCGGCCGTAGAGAACACCGTTCTTGCCGATGGCGGCGAAGGGATCGACGGACCACTGGCTACGGTCGGCGGGAACAACGTCGCTGTGGGCCATCAGGAGCAACGGGCGGTTTGCGCCGCTACCGTGCAGGCGGGCGACGAAGTTGAGGCGCTTCGGGTCCGGGCCGATAAGCTCACACGGGATTCCGTTCTTGCCGGCGACCTGTTTGAGCCAGGTGGCGGTGAGAGTCTCATTACCGGGCGGGTTGGATGTGTTCTGCCGCAGCATGGCAGTGAGATATTCGACCACGCGGTCGCGCATCGTGTCTTGTTGGGCAACGGCGGCAACGGCAGCGTTGGCGGTGGACACACTGAGGGCTACGGAGAGAAGCAGAGACGCCGGTTTGAGCATGAACCTCCTCGGGTGGATTCCTATTGTATACGCATTTCGTGGCCGTCATTTCCCATTTACAATGCCTCCGGAGAGTGTTCATTTTTGGGATTGGGTTCGTTTTTGCAAATTTCGATTGGTTGGTTTTCGGGCAGGTCCGCCGGGGATAAGGGGCTGACTGAAGAGGGCTTAGCTGGTTCGGCCGGGCTGGAATCCGGAACTTCCCCGGCCTCGACCTCCTCGATCTGTACCGCCTCGGCTGGTTCCCGTTCACGGCGGAGTTTCTGAAGTGTCAACAGGTCTTTCAGCGCCCGTTGGTAGCTGCGGCAGTAGCGGGATTCGAAACGAGAGATATCTTGAAGCGCTTTCGATCCATCGGCCATGCTTCGGAATGCGTCCGCGGCGCGGTTTGCTTCGCACATACCGGGATAACGCGCGTAGGGGTTCGCGCGTTGCTCCTCGACCTTCTGGTTGATGATGTCCTTTTCAAAACAGCAGCAACGCCGCTGCCGCCACTTGGCGGTGACCATTTCATCGACCAGATCGGATTCCACGCGCCCAACCGGGGCGAAGTCGCCGTGATAGGCACTGCGCATAAGGTTGTATTCGTCGGGATTCTCAGTGCTGAGGACGACATCGAGAGCCGTCATCCGGTGTTTGAGGGAATTTTGCGAAGACTTCCGCTTCCCCTCCGGGGTCTTGGGGCCTGTCGATTTGGCTCCGTTCTTTCTGTTCGCTTCCAGTTGACGACTCGTCATGATGTTTGCCTCGGCTTGAGAGTAACGGTAGGGGATGGGTGGTCCGTTCGCGTGTTTTTGGAAGTTACTGAAATCTCAGGTTAAAAAACTTGAAAAAAAATGGCACCGGACCGGAGATAGACGGCTCTGGTGCAAACGCGGCCTGGCGTCAGCGATGATGGACAGATGCCGCCATTCGTACCGGTAGAGCAACTGTTCAAAGGTCGGCACTTCGATCAGGAGATCGTGGTGTTGTGCGTCCGCTGGTACCTGAGCTTCAAGCT
>JBBPYD010000002.1:0-18967 GCA_038200305.1 Bryobacterales bacterium | reverse complement strand
TGCGGGATGGCCGTGAGCCAGCGCAGTCTGGGGCCGAGGCGCTGGCGGATGTGCGGATTATCGAGGAGCTTAGTCTTGCTTCAAGACAGCCGCGCGGTTTTTGAAGGGCAACCCTAGAGCGGGCTTTTGTTCCGCTTCATAGAGCTTGGCGCTGCGGGTCAAGCTGTCAATCAGAGCGGTCTTTCTAATCCGCACGGAACGCTCGGCAAGGCACTCCGCCTCGTTAAACTTCTCCTGGTCCATATAGAATTCCACCATCTTGTCCAATGTCAAAGCCACCATAGGATGATCGGGGTCAGCGGCCTTCTCCCATAGAGCCAACAGCCGATGGTAGATGGGATCGGCCGCGGCATACTTCTTCTGCCCGAAGTAAACGTACGCCAGGTTGTCCAAAGTGGGAAGCAACTCCGGGTCCATCGGCCCCAGTTTTCTCTCGCGAATGGTGAGGGCGCGCCGGTATAGCGGCTCGGCCGCGGAGTAGCGGTTCTCGTTCCGGTACAGCCCCGCAAGGGTATCCATGTACGGCAGCAAGCTGAGGTCGTCGGGACTGGTGGCTTGTTCGACAATGCGCAACGCCTGCGTGTACAGTTGTGCGGCAACGTCGAACTCTTTCAGATCGGCAAAGAGGAGCGCAAGATTGGAGAAGTCTTTTGCCAACTCGGGATTGTCCCTGCCAATGGACTTTTGCCGAATCTGGAAAGCTCTGTTCATCAGAGGAAGCGCTTCTTTCGATCGAGCCAGATTGCGGTAGACCAGGGCCAGACTGGTGAGATCGGATGCCAGCTCGACGTCCTCCGGCCCAGGTCCTTTTTCCCGAATGGCCAGCGCGCGCGTGAGCAGGGGCTCGGCTTCCGCGTATCTGGCTTGCGTACGGTAGAGGTCGGCCAACTGGCGCAACGTGCGCGGGTTCTCATCCTCAATGAGAGCGGACTGAAACAGGCGTTCTGCTTCGGTGTAATCACCCTGGCGGAAGGCTTTCATGCCGGGGTCCTTCTGCTGTGCGGAGGCGATTGCGGCTAGTAAAGCAAACGCCAGCGCGATGCGTCCAGCGTGCCGGATGTTCACATATTTCCAAAATTCAAATCGCATATGTTTCGTCTGCTCACTTGAGCACTTGCAATACACTACTGTAATCGTCGGTCCAAATGCGAAGCCCGGGCCGAAACAGTATGGGCTTGCCGGTCTTTTCTATTCCGCGTAAGCGCAGCAGATCGGGTCTGTTCCCGGCCAAAACCCAGTCGGCGGCATTCTCATCTTCCGGCGGATTTGCTTTGTTGTGGACAAGGATCGACTGCTTTCCGTAGAACTCCGCGAGCTGCCCCACAATGGGGGCGAGATCGAGGTACGTATTAGAAACGTGGAACGCGAGGATCCCGGTGGGTTTGAGGTGGCTAAGGTAGAGCGAAACGGCCTCTTTAGTCAGCAGGTGCATTGGGATCGCATCGCCGGAAAAGGCATCGATGAGCAGGACATCGAAGCGTTGGGGCGGTTCGCTTTCGAGCGAAAGCCGGGCGTCTCCTAGAACTACTTCCACCTTCGCCTGGGATTCCTTCAGGTAGGTGAACACGGACCGCGCGATGTGTTCCACTTGCGGATTGATTTCGTAGAAGCGAAAAACATCGCCGGGCCGTCCGTACGCAGCCACGCTGCCCACGCCGAGGCCGATTACACCTGCACGCTTCGGTCCGGGGCGGCACGAATCCAGCGCGATGCCTGCACCCGAGCCGCGCGCATAATACGTGGTTGGCCGCAGCCGCTTGGGCGCGAGCAGAAATTGAGAACCATGCGCGACAGTGCCGTGGTAGAGAGTGCGAATTTGCGTCTCCAGCCCTCCGGACTGCTTCACGCGCAGAGTACCGTAGAAGCTGCGTAGCATCACCAGCGATTCGTTTTCAAATTGCAGCGCTTGAGTGGCGATGAGCACGGCGGCCCCGGTTGCCGCCACCAGCCAGAGTACTCTTGGCCCCCAGCCTTGTCTCCACGTGAGACCGCTTGCGAGCACGGTGGTGAGCAGAAGTGCGAGGGGCAACTCGTAAGGCGCCGTAAACAGCCGTGGCGCGGCCAAGCCGGCAAACAGGGCGCCCAGCGCGCCGCCAAGGGCGATCATGAGATAGAACAGCGTCAAATGGCCGGCGTGCGGTTTGGTGCGGTTCAACTCGCCGTTGCAGAAGAGGCACGCGATGAAAAGGCCACTTGCGAATACGGGGATGCCGATCTGAAGTACATGCGCGAAGCCGGTCTCATAGAGCAGATACGCCATTGCGCCGAGTGCTACGGCCAGCAGGCGCAAAACGATCCAACGCGGAATCCAGATGCTTGCTCCAAAAGCGATACAGAAGGTGAGTAGATAGAGCACCAGCGGCAAGACCCAGAGGAACGGGACCCCTGCGATATTTTGCGTCAGGTGGTTCGTGATGGCGAGCAGCAGCATGGAACCGCAGGCGGCCAGCAGCAGCCAGATTCCCTGGCGCCTCCACGGCGGGCGAGGACCGGCCCCGGTAGATGGCTGAAGCGGTAGAGATGTTCCGCTCAGCCATGCCGCTGTGATACAGAGCACAACAAATACGGCGTACGCAATGGACCAGCCTACTGCCTGCGAATGCGTTTGCGCACGCGGTTCCACCACGGCGGGATAGCCGATCAAGGCGAGCAGGGAGGCGGCGTTCGATAGAGCGAACAACCGGTAAGGGAGAGCGGTGGGGCGCGCCCGTGCGTACCAGGATTGCAACAGCGGAGTTGTCGCGGACAGTAGGAAATAGGGCAGCCCGGCGCATACCGTGAGCAGAATGAGAATGCGCCAGGTTGGATCTGTGCCGCCGGCCGGTTTCCATATGGTGCCAGGGACGATGGGCAACAACAGCAGACTGGCGGCCAGCAGAGTTATATGCAGCTGCGATTGGCGCCGCGGACGCAGGTGTCGCGCGATGCCGTGGGCGTAGAGATAACCGAGCAGCAGCACCACCTGGAAAAATACGAGGCAGACGATCCAGACCCCTGCAGCGCCGCCGAACCACGGTAGAATCAACTTCGCAATGATGGGCTGGATCAGGAAGAGCAGGAACGCGCTCAGCAGAATGGTGCAGACGTACAGTGGCGTCAAGCCCGGCACGAGTAAGATGAAACAGTGACTCCGGATTCAGAATACAACAGCCGGCGCGTGGACGCCGCAAATGTATTGCACGCCGCAACGGTTGAGTTTCAGAATACTTTTTTGTGGGCTTTCAGCGCGGCCGCGATCGCGCTGGCGTTGTGTGGTGGCTCCGATTGTGGCCGGGGCGGTCGTGATGACGGAGCGCAAACGGATCGCGCAGCGGATTCAGATTGTAAAGCGGAAGCTGCGGTTTTATGATATGGGGCTTGCGCGGCTCGCTCACGTACAGGACAGCGCCGGCGAGGGCTACCGCGATGTGGGACATCTCTATACAGAGGATCTGCATGTCTTTGGCAGCGGGCCTCTGTTTTCATTACTGTGTACCGCGCGGACTGGGGCAGGGCAGACCACGCTGGCTGAATGGTTGAGTGAGCCGGGGAGTGCCCTGGAAGTACGGCGGCGTCAAGAGGCGGTGGAGGAGTTGCGCGGCCGTTTGGATTTGCGGGAGAGAATCGCGGTTTCCGACGCCGAACGGACTGTTGCGATGGACCCGGCGGCGTTGCTGTCATGGATTGATCGGGGCCCGGTAAGGTTTCCGCCCATGGCCCGGTACATCGCGCTGTTTGCGGCTCTGCTGGCGGTGGTTATGATGCTGCTTAGTCTCGACGGATTTTATCCGTATAGGGCTTTCTTCTTTTCACTCGCGCCGGAGGTGCTTTTAGCCGGCATTTTATGTCAGCGGGTGCGAATAGTAATTGAGAGCATTGCGCTGCCTGCGCTGGATTTGATGTTAGTGGCGGAACTGCTCATCATTTTGGAACGCGAAGTGTTCCCCTCACCTCTGCTTCAGAAATTGCAGGCGCGCCTGAAGACTGGTTCCGTTGTGGCGTCGGCGCAGGTGCAGCGATTGGGACGGCTCGCGAAATTATTGAATGAACGGCGGAATGACGTGTTCGGAGTTTCGTATCTGCTGTTGTGGGGAACCCAGTTTGCGATGGCTATTGAAACCTGGCGCCAGTCGTTCGGAGAGGACCTTCGCGCGTGGCTCGGAGTGCTGGGTGAATTTGAGGCTTTGAATTCCATTGCCGGTTACGCTTATGAACATCCTGACGATCCGTTTCCGGTTCTGTTAGAAACATCGGATGCCGTGTTTGAGAGTACCGGGTTGGGCCATCCGATGATTCCAGCCGGCAGGTGCGTGCGGAACGACATCCGGCTTGGAGAGAAACTCCAGGTGCTGGTGGTGAGCGGGTCGAACATGTCTGGAAAGAGTACATTTCTCCGTGCAGTGGGACTGAACGCGGTGCTTGCGTGGGCGGGTGCTCCGGTGCGCGCGCAGGCTTTGCGCTTGTCTCGATTGGCTGTCAGCGCCGCGATTCAGATCGAGGATTCGCTTGAGAACGGCCAGTCTCGATTTGCGGCGGAGGTGGTTAGGCTCAGGCGGATCATGGATAGGACTACAGGTTCGACGCCGGTGCTTTTTCTGTTGGATGAGGTGTTGAGCGGAACTAATTCCAGAGACCGGCGGATTGGCGTTGAGATCATCGTGCGCTATCTGCTGGACCGCGGCGCGATCGGCTTGGTGACCACGCACGATCTGCCGCTTACGGAAATTGCGGACTCGTTGCACCCGCGCGGCCGCAATATCTATTTCGAAGATTCATTCGACGACGGCAAAATGGCGTTCGACTACCGGGCGCGGACAGGTGTATTGACGCGGAGCAACGCACTCGCGCTGATGCGATCGCTGGGAATCGAAGTTTGAAGTTTTCACGGCGGCTGCACTGGGATTTGACGCCCAATCGCGTGACGGAACTGCTTGCAGCCAAGCGGGCCGAAGGTCAGTCCATTTTGGACTTGACGGAATCGAACCCAACAAACGCGGGTTTTGCGTATCCGGCTGAGCGGATACTGGCCGCCTTCGCGAATCCGGAGAGCTTGCACTATGAACCTTCCGCCAAGGGACTGCTGACGGCGCGGCAGGCAGTGAGCTCCCATCCGGAACGCACCCTGTTGACGGCGAGCACCAGCGAGGCTTATTCCTATCTTTTCAAGCTGCTGACAGACCCTGGCGATGAGGTGTTGGTACCGCGCCCTTCGTATCCGCTGTTTGAGTTTCTGGCTACACTCGAATCGGTAAGGATCGTGCAGTATCCGCTGTTCTATCACGAAGGCTGGTCTATGGACATGCATTCGTTGGAGAGCGCAATCACTGGGCGGACTAGGGCAGTTGTGCTGGTGAATCCGAATAATCCCACTGGTTCGTATCTGAAGCGGAACGAACTCAGCCAACTGATTGAGATCTGCGCCCGGCACGATCTGGCTATTATCTCCGATGAGGTGTTCGCCGAATACGCGTTCGCGCCGGATGCCGGGCGTGTGGAAACCCTGGGCGGCGTGGATGAGGTGTTGACGTTCTGTATGAGCGGGCTATCGAAACTCTGCGGGCTGCCGCAGATGAAGCTTGGCTGGATTCATGTGAACGGTCCGAACACAAACGAAGCCATGATGAGACTGGAGCTGATCGCGGATACGTTTCTGTCCGTGGGCACTCCGGTACAGCACGCCTTGCCACAACTGCTGGCGGCTGGAAAGAGCGTGCGGGAGCAGATTCTTACGCGGGCAAAGGCAAATCTGGCATTGTTACCGCATCGCTTGCACGTGGAAGGCGGATGGTATGCGTCGGTGCGGGTTCCCCGGATCCGGAGCGAAGAGGAGTGGGTTCTTGCGCTGTTACAAGAGCATAATGTTCTGGTGCAGCCGGGGTATTTCTACGACTTCGATTCCGAGGCCTATCTGATCGTGAGTCTTTTGACTCCGCCGGACATGTTGAAGCGCGCGGCGCCCTTTTTACCTGTTTGAAATGCGGCGGAGTGCCGTTTTCGAGGAGGCTACCGCACTGGATCGAGGCCGCGCCGCCGGCGAAAACGGTGCAATGCGTCCGGCCAGCCCAGTCTCCAGTTGCTCCGAGCCGGCAAGCTGCTTCACGGTGACGTGCAGAATGGCGCAAAGGCCGGCAAGCATTGGAAACAGCGATTGATAAGCTACGCTGGCGAAGAATGAAGTCGCGGCGAAGGCGACTAACGATAATCGAGCGCACAGAGCAGTCTTCCCGATCGCATCCCACTGCGGACCCCGGCGAGCCTTAGTAATCTTATACACCTCGCCAGTAGCGCGAAAGCAGCAGATGAGCGTGATCGTATAGAAGAGAAATCCCGGAATACCGGTTTCGCTCGACACCTGGGTGTAGGCATTGTGGGACACCAGCGCAATGGCTCTCTTACCTGCCCGTTTGGCATCCTCTTCTCTTACATCGCTGAACATCCCAGGGCCGACGCCAAAAAGGGGATGACGCAGCGTCATCGCTATGCTGGTTTGCAATATTTCCTGGCGCGCCGCGGCGGAAGCGTCGGCGCTCTCCAACATCTCTTCGTCCTCGCCCGTCGGCTGCACTTCGCTCTCGCTAGCGAATATATGGAGATAACGGGTACGCAGAGCGGGAGGAAGGACAAGAGCCGCGGTCAGCAGCACCACCGCTGAAACACCAACTAGCACGAGGCGGTTTTTCATGGTTGTGTTGAAAAAAAAGTACGCAGCCATGACAAGCAATCCAAGTAACGATCCGCGCGATCCCGTCTTGAGCAGCACATAAAAAACCAAGAGGACCAAAAGCAATGGAGGAAGCCTGAACAGCAGATTTTGGCCCGACGCATTCACTAACAAGTAAACGAATGGCAGGCCAATCAACATCATCTGAGCAAGGTCATTTGGGTTCGAAAATTTCCCTTCGGTGAACAGGCGGCCACTGGTGGTGTCGCCCGTTAGAAGCGCTACAAGGGCCACCGTGACAACCGAAAGCGCGATCATCTGCATTGCGCGCAGGCACTGCTGGTAGCTCGATACCAGGCTCACGACCAAAATGTACACGAAACAGGCCGCTACCCAACCACGGAATACCGGAATACTGCCACCTCTCCAGAAACTGAAAGGAACGGTGATGCCCATCCAAATGGTGAACGCTAGCAGATAGTAACTGATGCGATGATTAAAAACCCGCGCAATGCCTCCACCGAATATCGCGGCGGCTAACGCCAGATAAGAAGTGATCAACGGAACCCGAAGCCCGGTCAGAACCACGTCGAACACTCTGCTGATCAAGACGAACAAAAATACAATCAGAATACCGAATCCGATGCGCTGGAATGGGTTGGCGGGGGGAGCCACGTGAGGGAAAGGAACCGCTTGATTCATCGCGGCCGCCCCTCTTTACGATATGAATGCACGATAACTTAGCTCCACGCCCAACGTTTGCCGGGCCAATACTCCATGATAGAACACATCGGACTGTTTACCCGGAATCTTAGGGCGGCACGCCCTGCGGGAAGTTGAATCGCGAATAGTCCAGTAATGAGAGGGCCCAGGCCAGGATAAGCGCAAGCAACGGATCGGTGATCTCGGCGACTCTGCCAGGTAAATACATCTGAACTATCTCAATCATGGCAAGAATTGCAGCTACGGCAGTGGCTGCGTACCGCATGCGCCAGCCGCTATCGCGTATAAGCCACACAAGTGTTCCATAAGTGAAGATCTTTCCGAACATCACCGTTAGGGCCGGTCCGCGGTCGGATAGGAACGAGCTACGGAAGGGCACCCATGAAAAAGCCGCAGGTGTGGGTGCCAGGTGAAAGGGCGCTAACCCGCGAAAGAGAACCAATCCGGTGAAGAGAACCGCAAGCAATTGAGATCGCCGGGAGTGCCGCCGCAGTACGCAACACCAAACAATACAGGCGGCTACGGCGCCGGTAGCCTCCAGCCAATTGGCGGTGCGCCCAGCGATGAATAGCTTCGCCGGAATCAGCAGCAACAGGATCGGCAAAGCGCGGGGTAGCCACTCCGGATCTAGCACCGCTTCTAACAAGCTGGCGATTGCAAGCCACTCGATGAGGCTCGCTGTTAGCACGCCAACCGAAGCCCAAAAGGTTGCCGGCAAAGTGGCCAGCTTCCGTGCCACTCGGTAGTAGCTGAACTCTGGGAAAAAGGGACACAATTGATAAGCGGCCAGGCTCGCAAGTAGAATAAGGGCGCTGGGCCGCGGGAGCCGGATTGTCCGCAGGCGCGTTCCCATCCCCTGCAGAGCATCTGCAAACAACCTGCCGAACATCACACCGATAGCTGCACCAATCGTGTTGCTCAGCACATCCAAGGCGCTGGAATAGCGGCCGGCGACGAAAAGTTGAAGCAACTCAAGGCCGCACGAGAGGGCGAACCCTATTGCAATCGGAACACACATGCGAAACGGCTCGCGATGATGCGGGAAGCTTAAGAAGCCAAACATCCCCAACGGCGCATAGAGTACGATGTTGGCCGCGATATCGACGATCTGGGAACGGCCTATTTTCGGCGGCCACGCATGAAACAACAGCCATAAAGGGTTAGCCGCCAATTGCCTCGCATGGAAATCCCATGGGTACAACGAGCCGTAAACGATAAGACAGACGATTGCGAAAAATATGCGCGGCAAGAGCGGGTGCCTGGCTGAGCTTCCTTTCATAGGGTACCAGCGGACCGCCCTGGAGCACGCGCGTGTTAGCTCACAAGCGTAGGTATCTACCCCGGCACGAATTGGGAACCCCGGCAACCTGAGCCCATGCGAGCATCGGTTCGAATAGCCTGCGGGCCCTGAAGCCAAACGTCGCGTCTTACCGGATTGAACCACTCGCCAAGACTGGCCAGGGTGATGTGAAGGCACTCGAAGGCGATCTTGGCGGACTGCTCCGGCTGCATCGGGGAGTACCGCGTGTTGTTTGACTGCAGGCGCCATCCACGTGCATCGCGTTTGCAATCGCCCGCGACACTTACCGCTGAGCACGGTTGTTCAGCCCCCAATATTCAGCGTTTATGCATCCACGTTATGCATCCACGTTATGCATCCACGTGCCCACAGAAAAACCGGTCCAGCCGGGCTTTGTGCGCCTGCGCCAGACGGCCGGATAGTTCCTTCATCTCGTCGGCGGGCATGGGCTGGTAAGCCTTGGCGATCGCGATATTCTTGTCGATGAACTCCAGCGACGGCATTCCCACCACCGCAACGGACACCGGCAACGACAGCGCATAACGGATCAACTGCTCCGCTGGAGCCTTGCCCGACAAGCCTTCCTGCGCGAACACCTTCATCGCGATCACACCCATCTTCTTCCGGTTCGCCACCGGTAGCGCCACCGTCTCAAAACTCGTCGTCAGGGCGTCGTTCACCACCATTCCGCCAGTGCCGCTCCTCATGCCCACGCGCGCCGCGTTCAGCGCCATCTGCGTGCAATCGAAATCGTGCCGCTCCAGCGCCGTCTTCAGCACCACCGGATCGGTATGGCTCGTGACGCCGATGAACCGGGTCACTTTCTGGTCGCGAAGTTTGTACAACACATTCAACACGCCGTCCTTGGCCTCCGCCGATGCCAGGTCGTTCTCATCCGTCAGGCTGTGAATGTGAATCAGATCCACGTGGTCGGTTTGCAGCCGTTTTATACTGCCTTCCAGAATGCGCTGCGCGTCATCGGCCTTCCGCGCATTGATCTTGGTCGCAAGAAAAATTCCCTTGCGCCGCGCCGGCATCAGCTTGCCAACACGCTCTTCACTCTTGCCGCTGCCGTACCCGTAGGCGGTGTCCACGTAGGTGATGCCCATGTCCAGCGCCTTGGTCAGCGCCTCCAAAGCCTTGTCCTCTTCTTTGTAAGAAAGGAACCGGCTTCCGGAGCCGAACGCGAGAATGGAAACGCGCGCGCCCGTCTTCCCCAGAATGCGTGTCGGCATTCCGGATTTCGCGTCCACCTCGGCCGCCGGCAGGGTCTGCGCCGCCAAACCACTCAGAGCAGCCGCTTCCAGAAATGTTCGCCGTGAAATACCCATTTGCCCAACCTCCAGAGAACTCCATAATACATAATAGTGAGTGACATGCCGGCAGGCGCGACCGAAGCACCCGTCGAAACACCAAGGCTCGCGCACGGCGGACCCGGAGGCCGCGGCCCCGGGCGCGACAACTTCGACTCCAACGGCGGAGGCGGCGACCACGGCGGAGGCGGCGACTTTCGTTTCTCGCCCAATGTTTATCAGGTCGGCATCATTGTCGCCCTGGTCTCCATCTCAGCATTTTTCATCGCGCTGGTCCTCAGCTACAGCTTCCGGTTGCAAACACAAATCATCTGGCGGCACATCCGCATTCCGCCTCTGTTGTGGGTGAGCACCGCGCTGCTCGGCACCAGCAGTTTGTGCTTTGAGGCAGCCCGCCACGCGCTCCGCCATGGCCAAACGAGAAACTACACCCGCCTGTTAGAGGCCACTACGCTACTGGGCTTCGGTTTCCTCACGTCGCAAGTACTGGCGTGGCGCGAACTGGCGGAACAAGGCGTGTACCTCGCCGCTAATCCCCATGGATCGATGTTCTATATGTTCACCGGCGCGCATGGAATCCACGTTCTGGGCGGCCTTCTCTCATTGCTCTATCTGGTAATCCGCTCCCGCCGGCTGGCCCTTGCGGCTGAACAACAGTTCCGGCATGAACGGGCCGTCACGGCGGCAATCGCGCTTTACTGGCACTTTATGGCGATGCTTTGGGCGGTGCTTTTCTATTTTCTTTACCGCTGGAACTAGCTTAGGCGGGAACTCCGGAACGTAGTTTGTGAAATACTAGAAGCGTAAGGAATGCATGGAAAACAACGGCCACAAATGGCAATTTAGAACGCTTGGATCGTATCGAGGGGATCATTGAAGCACTTGCCACATCGCAGACCGACCTGGTGCAGAGCCAGCGGCAACTTCTCACGGCACAGGTGGTCTTGAACGATACAGTCCAGAAGCTTGCCCAGCACACGAGCGAACGCATCGATGCGCTTACCGCCAACATGAACGCCCTAATCGCCACTGTGGACGACATCATCCGGGGCAAGCATAATTAGACTTTTTTGCAGCCTGCCCTCATTGACCATTTCGCGAACGCTCAATTTGCCAGGCTTGTCTCCGCGACAGGCGCCAACAGATGCGTTTTTGCTTCGAACGCGCCCATTTAGACCAGTTGCCCGCGTGCTGTATTGACACGTGCCGCAATCTGTCCATATACTGACAATTCCATAGTCGGATGTCGAAATCGAAGAAAGATATCGTTGAACCAGCCGAAGACCGGGATCTTTACTCGGGCCTGATTCGGCTGCACATCCTGCATCACGCATCCAAGGAAGCGATCTTCGGACTCGGCATGGCCGAGGAACTGGGCAGACACGGCTATCGCATTAGCACCGGAACGCTGTACCCATTGCTCTATGGCCTCGAAAAGAAAGGATACCTGCGGTCGTCGAAACAGCCGGCCGGAAAGTCCTTTCGAAAGATCTATCGTGCGACTCCCCTGGGCAGGAAAGCGTTGGCGTCCGCCAAGAGCAAGATACGGGAACTGTTCGGCGAAGTCATTGGAGGCAAATAGCTAACGTGGAAAAATGGGCTTCAAGCAGGATCGGAGCAGCCGTTGTCCTCACGTGGGCGTCGGGCGCCGCCGCATTAGCCCAACAAGCGCCTTCGCCAAAGCCTCTAACAATCGGCCAAGCCGTGGATGCGGCATTACAGAACTATCCTTCCGTTCGCGTATCTCAGGAACAAGTGAACGCGGCGGCAGCGGGAATTCGGCTTGCGCGCACCGCATACCTGCCGCGCGTGGACGTATTGGCACAAGCCAATCGTGCTACCCGAAACAACATCTTCGGCCTGCTGCTGCCGCAAAACGTCATCCCCACCATTTCCGGCCCTGTACTTGGAACGAACAATTCCGGAACGGCTTGGGGGAGCGCACTTGGTGCGCTGGTTTCGTGGGAACCGTTCGATTTCGGGCTGCGCCGGGCCAACGTGGCTACCGCTGCCGCGGTTCGAGCGCAATCGGAGGCAACTTTCAAGCGAACACAATTCGATGTGGCGGTGGCGACCGCCGACGCTTGTGTCACCTTGATCGCCGCCGGTGAGACGGTGCGCGCGGCGCAAGCCGGCGTGGACCGCGCCGAAACCGTTTTGCGCATCGTCAAAGCGCTTGTGAATGCGGAGTTGCGCCCTGGAGCCGAGGCTTCACGCGCGGAGGCCGAGCTGGCGGCGGCCCGCACTCAGATGATTCAGGCTGAACAGGCGGCCGAGATAGCCCGGGCAACTGTTTCGCAATTCGTAGGCTCCGACCCCCAGCAGATTGCTGTTGCCGCCCCGAGGTTACTTCAGCTGCCCCCAGAGCAAGACATAGTTCCTCTGAATGCGGCCGCAAATCCGGCAGCACTCGAACAGCAAAGCGCGGTGGAGCGGGCGCGTGCTGAGCTTAAGGCGCTGGAGCGGTCCTATTTTCCACGTGTCTACTTGCAGGGTTCGGCATACGCTCGCGGCACAGGCGCGGAGATTGACGGCCGGTTACTGGGTGGACTGAACGGCCTTGCTCCCACTACTCAAAACTTCGCCTTGGGCCTGACCGTGACGTTTCCAGTTTTTGATTTTGCCGGAATTCAAGCCCGGGAAGCAGCCCAGTCGGCCACCGTGCGTTCGCAAACGGCCCGTTCACAGCAGATTGCGGCCGATCTAAAAGCACAATGGAATGCCGCCGTTGCAACCGTCCGGGGTGCGCGGCGGATTGCGGCCAATACTCCAGTTCAAGTGACGGCGTCGCGGGCCGCGGTCCAGCAGGCCACCGCCCGGTATCAGGTGGGTCTCGGCAACATCGAGGAAGTGGCCGAAGCACAACGGCTGCTTACGCAATCGGAGATTGACGATGCGCTTGCCCGTCTTGGAGTCTGGCGCGGATTGCTTGCGCTTGCCACTTCGGCCGGCGACATTCAGCCCTTTCTGGCCGAGGCAGGCCAGTGAAGTAGAGAAGTGAAAATTCATGCGTCTTGTTCTAGCCGCGCTTAACCGGCCCATTACCGTCGTCATCGCCCTTATTGCGATAGCCTTGTCCGCCGTTCTTGCGCTGCAGCGTATGCCGGTTGATATTTTCCCGCAGGTGGGCGACCCCGCAATCTATGTTGCGCAGCCATACGGCGGCATGGACCCGGCCCAGATGGAAGGCTATCTAACCTATTACTACGAATATCACTTTCTCTACATCACTGGCATCGATCACGTGGAAAGTAAAAGCGTGCAAGGCGCCGCTCTGATGAAACTGGTCTTCCATCCGGGTACCGACATGAGCCAAGCCATGGGAGAGACCGTAGGGTATGTGAACCGCGCGCGCGCGTTCATGCCCCCGGGAACGGTATCGCCCTTCATTACGCGCTTCGATGCGGGAAGCGTTGCGGTGGGCCTGCTGGTCTTTAGCAGCAAGACACGTCCGCCAAGCGAGATGCAGGATTTCGCCCTCAACCGCGTCCGTCCCCTGTTT
The DNA here is from genome assembly GCA_038200305.1 of Bryobacterales bacterium. GTDB lineage: Bacteria > Acidobacteriota > Terriglobia > Bryobacterales > Bryobacteraceae > JANXXV01. The sequence goes on along the minus strand of JBBPYD010000002.1, from coordinate 5,489 downwards.
GCGACACTCCAGGGAGTTTCCGCTCCGCCCCCGTTCGGCGGTAATCAAAAGACGATCGTGATTACGCTCGATCCCGGCAAACTGCACCAATATCAGGTCTCGCCCGAAGAGGCCATCGCGGCGGTGAGCAAGGCTACTTTGGTGATGCCGTCTGGCAACATGTGGACGGGAAAGATCAACCGAATTGCCAGAACCAACGCGGCTCTCGGCGGCAATCTTTCGGAGTTGATGAACGCCCCCATCCGTCCGGTTTCGGGGAATAGCGTGTACTTGCGGGACATCGGCGCCATTGAAACCGGCACTGACATCCTCACGGCATACGCGCACGTGAACGGAAAGCGCACGGTCTACATTCCCGTGACGAAGCGGGCCGATGCTTCCACGTTAGCGGTGATCAATCGCGTGAAGGCAGCCATCCCCGATTTCAAGAAGGCCGTCCCAGACGATGTTGACGTACGCCTTGAGTTCGATCAATCTCCGTACGTGACGAACTCGATCCGCGGGCTCATCATCGAAGGCATGCTTGGCGCCGCGCTGACGGGATTGATGGTTTTGATCTTCCTTCGCGACTGGCGCAGCGCGCTCATCGTTGTCATGAATATCCCGTTCGCTTTGCTATCTGCCGTCGTCTTGTTGTGGGGCAGCGGGCAGACGATCAATATTATGACGCTGGGCGGGTTGGCCCTCGCGGTGGGAGTCCTGGTGGATGAGGCCACTGTTGAGATTGAGAATATCCACACGCAAATGGCGCCGGGTGTTTCGCGGGCGCGAGCCGTGGTGGAGGCGTGCAGCCGGACTGCCATGGCCCGCCTGCTCTCCATGTTATGCGTCCTCGCGGTGTTTGTGCCGTCGTTCTTCATGATCGGAGTTGGCAGACAACTCTTTGTGCCGCTTTCCTTGGCGGTCGGATTTGCCATGATCGCCTCTTACCTGTTATCGAGCACGCTGGTGCCCGTGTTCTCCACCTGGCTGATGAAAGAAAAGCACCGGGATGAAGAGCACGAAGGACTCTTCGGACGGTTGCGCGGTTTCTACGATCGATATCTGAACGCGGTAATGCGCCTGCGCTGGCCGCTGATGATTGGGTATCTGGTGGTCTCGATGGCGCTGCTGTACGTCTTCTTGCCTCGCATCGGAACCGAAATTTTCCCAGATGCCGACCCAACGCTGTACCGTATCCGTCTGCGCGCGCCAGCCGGAACCAGGATCGAGGAGACGGAACGAATTGTTTTGCGTGCGCTCGCCTTAATCCAGCGCGAGGCAGGGCCGGATAACATCGCCATTACCAGCGACTTCATTGGCACCCAGCCTCCGAGCTACCCCGTCAACCTGATTCATCTTTTTACCAGCGGGCCACAAGAGGCAATCATTCAAATCTCCTTAAAGCCAGATGCACCGCGCGGGGAAGGTCTCCGCGAGCGTCTGCGGGAGGCCTTCCAGCGCGAACTTCCCGAGGAGCAGATCTCGTTTGAGGCTGGCGACATCGTGAGCCAGGTGATGAGCTTCGGATCGCCGACGCCCATCGAGATCGCGGTGCAGGGCGCCAGTCTCGCGGATGACGCCGCGTATGCAATGAAAATCCGCGGCGAGGTGGCAAAGCTGCCGTTCCTTCGCGACCTGCAGTTTGCACAGGAGATGAATTATCCGACGCTCGACATCAACATCGATCGTGAGCGTGCAGGACAGTTTGGTCTCACCATGTCGGATGTCGCACGATCCGTGGTGCCAGCCACATCCTCCTCCCGTTTTACAGAGCCGAATTACTGGAGGGACCCGGCGTCCGGCAACGCTTTTCAGATTCAGGTGGAACTGCCCCAGAACCTGATGCAGGGAATGGAACAGGTTGGCAATATTCCGCTGATGAAGAACGGCCGTTCCGGCACGCAATTGACCGACGTGGCCGCGATGAAGTCCGGAACCATGCCTGGCCTGATTGAACGTTACAACGGGCAGCATATTGTGAGCCTCACGGCCAACATTCACGGCCTGACGCTGGGGCAGGCAGCATCGCAACTGAATGAGGTATTGCCGCGCGCCGGTATCCCTCCCAGGGGCGTTGCGGTGAGAATGCGAGGTGAGATCCCCGCGCTGGAGCAAACCATCTCCGGATTGCGCGTCGGACTGCTATTGGCGGTGCTGGTGATCTTTCTGCTACTGGCTGCGAATTTCCAGTCTCTACGGCTTGCGCTGGCTATTATTCTGACTATTCCAGCAGTGCTCTGCGGCGTCATTCTCATGTTGTCGATCACGAAAACCACGTTGAACGTTCAGTCGTTCATGGGCGCGATTATGGCGATCGGAATTGCGGTCGCGAACTCAATTCTGCTGATTACCTTCGCCGAACGCTCTCGTCATGAAGGCAGGAATGTATTTGAGGCGGCCCGCGAAGGGGCGAGCAGCCGTTTACGAGCGATCCTGATGACCGCCGCCGCGATGATTTCCGGCATGATTCCGATGGCGATTGGATTCACCGAGGGCGGGTCTCAATCGGCGCCGCTAGGCCGCGCGGTCATCGGAGGATTGATTGTCTCGACATTTACCACTCTGACGATTCTGCCTTCAATCTACGCGATTTTGCAGCGGCGGGCGTCTACAACTTCACCTTCACTCAATCCGATGAACCCGGAAAGCCGATATCATGATGCGAATTAGACTCTTGTTCGTTTGTTTGGCAACGGGGTGGTCCCAAACCGGCACTCTTGCGCCGGTTGTGTCAAAACCTGTGTCGCGCACCATTGAGTTGCCCGGCGAGTTTCTGCCATTCCTAAGCGTGTCGATTCATGCGCGCGTCCCCGGTTATGTCGAACGCGTCCTGGTGGATCGCGGCAGCGCCGTGAAGAAGGGCCAGTTGCTTGTCGAGATGAGCGCGCCGGAAATGAAGGCGCGGATTGCGGAAGCCGAATCGAGAGTGCAAGCGGCTGAGTCCGACCGGCTTCAGGCAGAAGCGCAGTTGGCAGCAGCGCAGAGCACTGCGGAGCGGCTCAAAAGGGCAGCCGAAACACAGGGAGCGATTGCCGGCAACGAATTGATTCAGTCGCAGAAGCAGGTAGAGGCGGCGCAGGCCGTGGTCCGTTCGCGTGAGCAGGCAAAGCTGGTATCCGCGGCGGCGGTCCAGGCCCAAAAAGAACTCGAAGCTTATTTGAGGATTACCGCGCCTTTCGACGGCATAGTAACCGAGCGATTGATTCACCCTGGTGCGCTTGCTGGTCCGGGAGCCGACCAGACTCTTCTCATCGTCGAGCAGATATCCCGTCTACGGCTGGTTGTTCCCGTGCCCGAGGAAGATGTCGCCGGCACCGTGCGCGGAACCAGCGTTTCGTTTCATGTGCCGGCCTATCCTGAAACCACTTTCACCGGGAGGGTTGCGCGGCTCGCCCACGCACTGGATGAGAAGACCCGTTCTATGGCCGTCGAACTCGACGTGCTCAACGGGAACGGAAGACTGTCTCCCGGCATGTATCCCAAGGTGAGCTGGCCGGTGAAACGCTCGCGTCCAGCGCTCTTTGTGCCCAAAACGAGCGTGGTGACAACTTCCGAACGCACATTCGTGATCGTGGACCGTAATGGGCGCGCGCAATGGGTGGATGTGAAGAAGGGCGTGCCGGAAGGAGACCTGATAGAAGTGACCGGCGGCTTGCAAGCCGGCGACCGGGTTGTCCGCCGCGGCACAGATGAACTGTGGGAAGGCAGCCCCGTAGACGCCCGCTCTAAGTGAATCGCTGTGATATTCTTGTCACTGCAAATCGTAGTTCAACCTTGCGCCACGGTGCAAAAGCGCGGGCGCGAAAAGAAGGATACAAGAGAACATGAGAGTTGGCGTTTTCACACCCTTGCTGTCCCACTTTCCTTTGGACAAGGTGATTGAGAAGTTAAAAACCCTGGATATTAACACGGTCGAGCTTGGGACCGGCAACTATCCCGGCGATCCGCATTGCAAACTTTCGATGCTGCAGGACAAGGCGGCGCTGAAGGATTTCAAAAAGCTGCTGGACGACAATGGCGTTAGCATCAGCGCTCTCAGTTGCCACGGAAACCCGCTCCATCCCGATCCGGCGGTGGCCAAAGCCTATCAGGAGACCAGCAGGAAAACGGTTCTGCTGGCTGAAAAGCTGGGTGTTCCGGTGGTGATCGACTTCTCCGGCTGCCCTGGCGACAGCGACAAAGCCAAATATCCCAACTGGGTCACCTGCCCATGGCCGCCCGAGTATCTGGATCTCCTCGCCTGGCAATGGGATAAGAAAGTAACGCCGTACTGGGCCAAACACGGGAAATTTGCCGCGGATCACGGCGTAAAGATCGCGGTGGAAATGCATCCGGGTTTCGTCGCGTATAGTCCAGAGACCATGTTGCGTCTGCGTGCGATTGGTGGTCCTGCCGTCGGCTGTAACTACGATCCCAGCCATATGTTCTGGCAGGGCATCGACCCCATCGCCGCCATTCGCGTGCTGGGAGATTGCATCTTCCACGTACACGCGAAAGACACGCAGATCTATGAGCGCAACCTGCCTGCGATGGGCGTGTTGGACACCAAGAAATACTCCGACGAGCGCAATCGCGCCTGGATCTTCCGCACCTGCGGCTATGGTCACGATGCGGGCTGGTGGAAGGAATTCATCTCAACCTTGCGCATGTTCGGTTACGATTATGTGCTGTCCATCGAGCACGAGGACACGCTCATGTCTTCGGATGAGGGCTTGACCAAGGCCGCGAATTTCCTGAATTCGATTGTCATTCGCGAGCAACCTTCGGCCGCCTGGTGGGTGTAGTTTAGTAATTGCTGTGAAAGTGACATTGCTGTTGCTCTCATTTTCGTTGACGCCCTTACGATCGCTATGGTGGCCGGAGTCATTATTGTGCGTGCTCAATGATCGCCCCATCCGGATATCAAGCCGTTCACCATAACAAGCAAAAGTGTTGTCTCGTTCCCGGATGGTCATACGGAATCCGGTGATTCTCAAACCTGGACCTCCGACAAAGACCGGCAAGCTCATTGGACGGCCATCTACAACGGAAAGACTGGGGTCACCGCTATTGATGAAGTCGAAATTCGTGCCGGCGTTACGAGAACAGTAATCAATAACGTTACTAAAAGCAAAACGACAACCCGGTACAGTCCGGGATATATGAGCCGGGTTTGGGCCGGCTCAATCGATCCAGGCAGCAATTGCTTGAATCTCTACAAGGGAACTGCGGCGAGTGTTTATTCCATGGAAGTCGACGGCTTCGAAGAGGACAACGGGGTCCGGTTGATTCGGATGAAATCTTACAGTAACCCCTCTGCTACGACGCTGACGTGGCGAGCTCCGGACTACGGATGTGCTCCCGTGAAAGCGATCTACGGCTGGAAAGGAGAAGGCGGGAAGACGACGATGGACATCGTGAGCGCCAGCCTTGGCCACGTGGATGAAGCGCTGTTCAACATTCCGCAAGTGAAGCATTTTCCAATCCAGAAATGAGCCTGAAAGTAAAAACTGATTCCAACACGGAGT
>JBBPYD010000001.1:0-39179 GCA_038200305.1 Bryobacterales bacterium | reverse complement strand
GTACATCTCGTCAAACGAAGAAGTCAGCGCCTTCAGAGCAAAGTCCACCATGGGCCGCATTCGCCGCAGCGGATGCTCTGCAGGTACTCGCTCCTCCGGCGAAACATAACTGAACATCGTGCTTTGTTGGGTGTCGTGGCCCCGCATAGCTTGAAACATTAAGACGCAAATCTGTTCCAGAGCGTAACACCTTCGGCAAGCCTTTTTTCAGCATCCTGCTAGAGCTTCCAGCGCCGCTTTTTCCATGCTGGGGCGCGGGGCCGATTCGCCAGTCCAGATCTCAAACTGGTGTCCAGCCTGTTCGAGAAACATTTGGATTCCCGGCACCACTTCCTTATCCTGTTCCCGGGCGTGCCGCACCAGTAATGTCTCAAGTGGATTGTAAACCATGTCAAAGACCAGACCGGCGGGAATCTTATCGCGAAAAAAACACTCGTTGACATGCGGGAACATGCCTAGGGGAGTGGCGTGTACCACGGCGTCAAAATACCGGGACTCCACTTGCTCGCGTAGTAACGGCTCGGCGCCGCACATCTTGGCCAAGGCCCGCACACGATCCGGATTGCGGCCCGCAATGGAAACCTTTGCTCCGGAATCCACCAGGGCGAACGCCGCACTACGGGCGGCGCCGCCATTTCCTAACAGCAGAACCGAAGATTTTCCCAACCGGATTTTCTTGCCCAAGGGAACTGTCACGCCGGCCGCATCGGTGTTGGTTCCGCGCCATTTACCCGCCTTGCGCCACACCGTATTTACCGCTCCGATGCGCCGCGCCAGAGGGTCCACGATATCCAGGTATCGCATGATCTTCTGCTTGTGAGGGATGGTGACGCTGAAGCCGGAAATCCCAAGCTTCTCAGCAAGCGTCAGGAAGTCTTTCAAATGCGGTGGATGCACCAGGAACGGAAGATACACTGCGTCCATGCGCTTCGATTGGAACGCCCGATTGTGTACGGCCGGCGAAATGGAATGGCGCACAGGGTCGGCAACCACGCCGTAGATCTTTGCCGCTTTGGAAAACTTCTCCACTCGATAGAGAGTCCGCAGCAGCTTTGCGCTCATCTGTCCCGCCGCGGTGCCCTCGGCCGAAATGGGCGCGGCGTAGGTGTATAGCCCTCCGCAGGAAGTGGACAGAATGCGCGTGGGGAAACCGATTTCGCCCATGGCGAGCAACACCATTGGCGCCTTAGAGTACGTCTTGGCGAGAGAGAGAACACGGTGAATATCAGTCGGCTTCCGCGCCGTGGTGACGATCTTGTACGCGTCCGCCGGAACCTTCAACATACGGCGTACGATCGCGTCCATGGCCGGAGTCGTCTCAAAATTGTGATAGGACAGAATGAAACAGGTCCGTCCGCGAAGCGCATCCAGCTTGACTCCCACTCCTTCGGCGCTCTCGATTTCCAGATCGACGGCATGCGCGCCCGCGTCTACGGCGGCGTCGAGAATCCGGATCTGTTCTTCGATGGAGCCGTTGAATTTGCCATGATTCTGGTGGCGTCTGCAGGTGGCGAGGATGCTTACCTCCGGGTGACTGGTGAGCACGGTCCGGATCGCCGTGACCCCGCAATCCGGGTTCGGCAGATAATCGAGGCGGAACTCGAAGAAGCGCTCCCCTTCCTCAATCTCCTTCCGGGTGTGCTGCAGCAGTTTTTCCGTATCGGGAAAGCCCATGGCTATGCAGATTCGCGGTAGAGGATGTCGTGTCGCCATTGGGGAACGGGAGTATCAGGATATCACGGAGGCATCAGCCTTCCGCCGCGGCTCCTGATGCGAGCTGTTCCAAATGCGTCTTCCAATCGTCAAGGATCGAAGCGGAAGCCGTTGTGCCGAAGCGGACACAGCCGTTCTCGCGAACTTCTATCGCCTCGGCCAGGGATTCAATTCCAGAGGAAGTTTTGAGCTGCACGCGGTCTTTTAAGAGCGGACGAAGCAATGCGAGATCGCGCAGGCTGTAATCCACAGCGAGGACCGGTGCTTCGATCCTTTTGACAATTTTGCAGGCGATGATTTTCAGGTCTTCCGTTAGATACTGCGATCCAAGATTCACCTTGAGCAGCGCGCCCGATTCGTGACAGGATTTCACCATCTGCAGCAGTTCCATCTCCACATACTGAAATTGACGCGAAATCATCTTGCCGATGTTGATGGTCATGTCGATCTCCGTCACGCCGCGCCGGAGCAGATCGCGTCCCTCATACAGCTTTGTCCCGGTATTCGAAGATCCATCTGGATAGCCGACCGTACTGGCCACGCGCACCGTGCTTCCGCTCATCCATCGCAGGACCTGATCCACATCGGACGGGCGCACCACGACGCTGCAGACGTTGTACTCACGTGCCAGGCGGCATCCTTCGGCGACGGCGTCTTCCGGGAGATCCGGCCGTAGCAGGATGTGGTCGATCATCTTCGCTAAGGTTTCGTAGGTATCGGTCGGCTGGCCGCCGGTTTCGTTGAGGGTCCGGTTTTCGCTCCCGCTATCATCCATAATGTTCCCCATTGTCGCAGTTGCGTGCGCAGGTCTTTCGCTCCGGCAAACCAGTCTTCATGATGGAAGTTTCCGAAATTGCCTTCGCCTGCCGCTTTCTCATCCAGGTCTCCGAGCGCAATGTTCAGTCCCATGGCTTTATCGCCCATACTGGCTGAGTAGAATTTGCCCGGCTCTATTTCCAGGCACGGGTTAAAGTTGACCGCCCACTCAATAACGTACCCCTTACCGCCCGGCCGTACTTTCGCCACAGCTTCTTGCGCGCCGGTGGCGATCCAGCGCTGATACGTGTCCCAGGCATTCCGATCTTTGCGCGGCTCGCCTTCCAGCAGACCGCCTTTTCCGACACCGCCCTTGCGCGATTTGGTCAGATTGCAAACCATCTGCCAGGACATTCCGTTGCCCGCGGCGCTTTCTTCACCGAACCATTTGTTGCTGGCGTTGATGAGCAACTCCATCTCATCGCCAAACCACGGGAAGCCTTCGCGGGTGAGTTCGTGCGCTTTCGGATTCACAGCGGGCAGCCAGCGTGGCGTGTCGATTCCGTAGAGAACATCGTCGGTGACCTCAAAGGCAAAGTACAGGCGTTTGGTGTCGTGCTTGACGTAGCCGTGTAGTGATAGATCCTTAGGATCGGCTGTCGGACTGAATTGCGGGGTCCAACCGTCAACACCGAAGAACTGAGTCGCGTCGTCCCACTCGCCGGGTGAGATCACGCCATCCAGTTTTGGAGTCTTTCCAGGGAATGCGTAAATGCTTCGAGGGAATTCGCCAGCCGGGAGGGTTACAGAAAACAGGAGGGAGATTACTAGAAGGGAACGCATCCTACCGCTTCTTTTTGCGAGCCGGGGAGCCCGCCTGGGCTGAGGGAACGCTCAGCCCAAGTGCCTTCCGCTGATCTCTTGCTTTCGGTGCTACATCGCTCTTTGGATACTTCTGGATCACGTTCAGGAACTCTCTGCCTGCAGCCGTGCTTTGACCCGACTTCAGCAGCGCCATTCCCTTCATGTACGCGGCATCCGGCGTTTTTGCGTTCTCCTGATATTTCTCAAGAACGGTGTCGAAGCTCTTGATCGCGGATGGAAAATCGCCCTTGTCGTAGTAATTCATTCCGATGTAATACTGGGCATTCGGCGCAAGATCCGTTTTGTCGTAATACTTCAGGTACTCGGTGAAACCCTGCATGGACAAGTCAAGGTTTCCGCCGGTACGGTCCCGCAGAGCGTTCTGATACAACTGATCTGCCGGCATTCCGATGGGTGCGGTGGAACTGGCGGCCGGACCGCTGGTTCCGGGAAACGCCGACGGTGGAGGCGCGGGCGGAGCCTGCATTACTTTCACCGCGTTTCCGAGATCGGTGACCTGCGCTTCCAGCCGCTTCATTCGCGACGAAAGGTCGTCCATCGAATTTCGTACGCTCTGAAACTCAGAAGTCATCTGATCCAGCTTGGAGTTGAGGCCCGCAACTGGACCGACCAGAGTTCTCATCTGCTCATTGATGCGGTCGCGGATTCCGCTGTCCAGGACCGCGACAGACGTATTCGCCTTGCTCGAATTGTCGATGCTCTGTTGCACCAGAATCTTCAACTCCGCAAGCTGTCTATCCATGGACACCCGGATATCTTTCACCTGCTGCTGCACCTCCGCGACATCGCGATTGATTTCCTTCACCACGTCACCGGTCTTTTGAGCCGATGCGATGGTAGGAATAATAATTGTCAAAAACAGGATGGGTTTGAGGAACTTCATTCAACACTCCTAAGAGAAGGGCCAGGTCTAAACGGCAACCTGGCCCGGACGGATGGGCTTACTGCCCGCCTTCGAAGTGGGCGCGGCGATTCTTTTGCCAGCACGCTTCATTGGATTCGGTACACTGCGGTCGTTCCTTGCCGTAGCTGACCGGCTTTAATCGATCGGCCGGTACACCCAGTTGGACGAGAAACTCCTTCGCCGCGGTTGCGCGGCGGTCGCTAAGGCCGAGGTTATATTCGGCCGAGCCTCGCTCGTCGGCATGTCCTTCGACAATGACGGAGGCGTTTGGATATTGCGAGAGTACCGATTTCAAAACATCGGCATCCCTGGTCAGCGCAGCGCGCGCATCTTCGCGGATGTCGCTCTTATCGTAGTCAAAGTAGGCGTCTTGCACATCACTCTTCAGGACGTCCGAAAGCGTCCGGGTGGGGGCCACCGGAGCTGGGGGCGGCGGAGGCGGCGGACTGGTCACCGTCACAGTAGCGGTCATCGTAGTGGTTCCACCGGCTCCGTTGGCGGTCAGGGTGTAAGTGGTTGTGTTGCCCGGATAGACCTGCCGATTTCCGCTTGCCTCGACCGAACCGATGCCGGGGCTGATGGAGATACCGCTGGTCTGGCCGCTGACGGCCCAGCGAAGCGTGGATGCCTGTCCCTTTTCGATGGTGGACGGCTCGGCTTCAAACTGAGTAACATTGGGCTTTTGCACCGGAGCTTCTGGAGCGGGGGCTACCCTTGCCGGAGGCGGCGGTGGTGGTGGCGCTGGGGCCTTCTTCTTACAACCAGCGGCAAAGAACGTGAGTGAAAGTGCCAGCACAATCGCGCTTATATTGCGGGCACCGAGTCTTGCAGTCATTTTTGGTCTTCTTATCCTACTGTGACTTCCCATTTGGGCGAAATTAACCTCCTCAGCTTTTCTTACAAGTTGCTACTTACTCCACACCGGCATCAAATTCTGGCCCTGTGTGGTCAATGGTTTAATACCGGTTCCGTCCGCCAACATGGAGTATATCTGCGTGGAACTGCCGCGCCGCGAGGAGAATGCAAGATGGCGGCCGTCCGGCGCCCATGTTGGATTTTCGTTACGTCCTGCCCCGTGAGTTAACTGTACAACCTCACGGCTTGTAACGTCCATAATAAAGATATTGAAGTTGCCCGGCTCGAAGCCGCGCGTCCAGGCAAATGCGATGTGTTGACCGTCGGGATGCCACGCCGGGTTGCTGGCTTCGCCCTCTCCGGTGGTGAGCCGCTGCACGTCGGCTCCGTCCATGCTCATCTTGAAAATCTGCTGCGGGCCAGAACGGCCGGATACAAATACGAGTTCGGTGCCTGTTTTGGGATTCACCTTTGGTTCTACCTCCACCGCGCGGACATTGGTAAGCCTTTGCAGACCGCTGCCGTTGATGTTGGCCCGATAGATCTGAGCGTATCCTCCGGCAGCCGTGGAGGAGAACACAACGGACTTGCCATCGGGAGTGAAATCGACCTGGGCGTTCATGGAGGCGCTCTGGTTGTAGAAAGGCAGGCGGCGGTTGGTCTCCAGCGAGTGAATCAGAATCTCCGGAGTGCCGTGGACGTAGCTGGTGAAGGCAACCTTGGCTCCATCCGGCGAAACGCCGGGCATGGTAGAAATGGAACGGTAGTTGGTTAGTTGTTTTTGATTGGAACCGTCGTAATCCATTGTCCAGATTTCTTTATTCCCCGTACGTTGAGACACAAAAACAATTTTCGTTCCCGCAAGACTGGAAGCCCCAAACGTCTTCAATATGTCGGCGGCGAACTCCTGTGCGACTTTGCGGGCGCCTTTATCGTCTATGGAGCCGAAGTAAAGCTTCCCGATCACCTGCGCATTAGAGATATCGTTCTGGGTTACATTATAAAACCAACCGAACAAAACCAGTTGATTATCTTTCACCGCCGTATAGCCGAACGCTAGATAAGTGGCATTAACCGGCGGGCCGGACCAGTCCGTCAACCAGGGGGCTTGGGAAACAGAAGGGGCGGCAGCGCCGCGGCGCACTGGTGGAGTGGGCGCTTGCGGCGGCTTGAAATCTTGGGGCGTCTGGGGCGTTTGCAAGGGATAGAACGACTTCGGGGCCATGTTGAACAGCCCGGATTGATCGATTTCACTCCAAAGCGTGGTGTTGAATGTGCCCATAAAGCGCTGGGCGTCGCCAGAGCCGCGGAAATCCGGGATGGCGATGGTGCCTTTGCCACCGGCTTTCAAGATGTCGATCACCATCTTGTTTTGTGCCGCAACAATGACAACCGCGGCAAGCGCGAGAAGAGGAAGAATAATTATCTTTTTGGTCATTTCTGTAACCGGAACCAGAATTCAAGAACCGCTGAGTCGTGTTCGTAAGCTGGGGGTAGTTTCGGAAGAGGGACAGAGGCCAGGATGGCGCGTTGCGCGGATTGGTCTACGGCGAAGTTTCCGCTGGACTGCGACACACGGACGTTCTTGACACTTCCATCCTTAAACACTTCAAACGTGACGACGACGGCTGGTAGGGTCTGCATCCGCGCGTCGAACTGCTCAGTGTGCCAGTTGCGGCTCACCGCGTCCCGCAGAAGCTGTTCGTAATACCCGAAGCGATTGCCGAAAGGGCTGGTGCTTCCCGAACCGACTCCACCGCCGCCGGGAGCCTGGCTGAACATCGGCGATACAGCAGCGGGAGCTGTGCGATTGTATACCTGATTCTCTTTCGGATCCTTCAGTGACGTGTACTTCTGCTGCGAGGCAGCCTGATCTTGTGGGCGTTTCTGGATCTTTTTCGATTTCAGCGCGATAGCATCCGGGTCGGGCGGCGGAGGCTTGACCTTTTCCACCTTCTCGGGTTTCGCGGGCACAACCGAGTGCGTGTCGTTGGCCACGGGATTGACCCGCCCTTCTCTGGCTGGAAGCGGGATCTTGCTCACGGGCGTGATGGCGACAGCGCCGCCGCCTAGCGACTTCGGATCGCCCAGATGTTCGGTGGTGCCCGATATGAAACTGAATGCGGCCAGGCTGCCGAACAGCAGCGCGTGAAGCGTGACGGAGCCTAAGAGCGGATTGCGAAGTGGTTCGTGCTGATCGAGGATATCGAGGTGGGCCGCCATACTTCTATTTTGCCGCCCTGCCCCCTTCGTCGACAGGTTGGGTCACCAGCTTTACTTCGATTTTCGCTTCATTGAGTGCGCTGATCACCTGCGCAATTGGATCGAATACCGTATCTTTGTCGGCGCGAACGAACGCACCCTTGTTTTTTGGATAGCGCTCGCGAATCGCGTTTCCTAGGACATTAATGTTGACCGGCTTTTCACCCAGAAACACCTCGCCGGTTCGCTTCAACGTCACAACCGGCAATTCTTCGTTGGTGTCTCGAATCTGCTTCACTTTCGGGACGTCTACTTCCAGGCCGAACTCCATCACGTGAGCAGTGAGCATGAAAATCACCAACAGCACCAACACCACATCCACGAGCGGAACGATATTGATCTCGGCCATTGCCGTATGGCGGCCACGAAAACGGCCGTGGCCATTGGAACCTCCACCTCCGAGCGAAAAAGCCATTGTTACTTAGTCCTCAAACCGCTGCTCAGTCTTATTCAGAAACTCAAGCGAGAAATCTTCCATCCGGGCGCCGATTTCCTTAACGGCGTTGCCGAAATAGTTGTAGAAAATGGCGGCTGGGATGGCGGCGGCAAGACCCATGGCGGTGGCAAACAATGCATCGGCGATACCGGGGGCGACGGCGCGGAGGCTCGCGCTGCCCGCCTGGCCGAGGCCCTCAAATGCCTTGATGATGCCCCAAACCGTGCCGAACAGTCCGATGAACGGCGATACGGTGGCGGTGGTAGCCAGCCAGTTCATATTGTGCTCAAGACGGGAGAGCTCTTCATTCATGCCCAATTGCAGACTGCGCTCCAGCGATAATTTGTTGGTGAGAGTCCCGCGGCTCTTCACTTGCCGGTCGACTTCGGAATATCCAAAATCGAAAATGGTAACCAGCGGCGCCGACCGGAACTGTTCGCTCGCCATTGCCACGGCATCCAAACCCGGCGCTTTACGGAATGCACGAAGAAACTGGGTGTTCGCGGTACGTGCTTGACGGAAACGGCTCCACTTCGAAAAGACGATGGTCCAGGAGACTAAAGAAGCGGCTAAGAGAAAGAGAAGAACGGCTTTAGGAATGGGTCCGGAACCCAACACAGAATCCCAGATGCTAACTTGCAGAAAGAATGCGCTCAACGCTGGATGTGCCTCCAAAAACACTATCATAACGAAGCTGGCGGCGTTTGCGGGAAAAAACAGAAAATAGCAATTCTGTTTCAGCCCACAGAGGCCGCATCGACAAAGACCGGATCTTCTGTTTCAGATAAGACGCCAACGTTGAGCGGAAAGTTGAGAAAGCTTTCAGGTAGTGACGCGTTTGGCGGTCATCTCAAAACTGCCCTGATCTCCAAAATGGACATCAAATTTGATGATATCGCCGGCGATCTTGCCCTTATAATTGATCTTCACGTCGTCGCCATTGAAGTTCCGGATGACCATAAACGTCACTTCGTCGCCATTGATCTTGCCGTCTTTGAGTTCCGCATCGCCACGGGGACTTGTGAGTTTTCCCGTGACCGTGGACCCGTCCACCTTGAATTCAAAATTGCTACTCCGTGCCGTTCCGTCCGGCGTGGTGTAATCGGCTTTCCATTTTCCCGAAATATCGGCAGCCAGGGACAGGCTGGCAAAGACAAAAGCCAGGGCCAAAAGTTTCATTGATCACAGCTCCCTGGGGTATACCGTAGCAGAAGTTCTATAATGCGGGCAATGCTGTTAGAACTGATCGTCGAGAACTACGCGGTGATCGAGCGTTTGCGAATCCGCTTCCATGACGGCTTGAATGTGCTGACCGGAGAGACCGGCAGCGGCAAATCCATTGTGGTGGATGCCCTGGGGCTGCTGTTCGGAGGCCGCGCCTCGGCCGACATGCTGCGGTCAGGGGCCGACCGGGGCCGCATCTCTGGAATTTTCGATACTTCGGCGGCCGTAACGGCGGTCCTGGCGTCGGCTGGTATTGAGCCGGAAGACGGCGAACTGCTGATTGAGCGTGAGATTCTGGCGAACGGAAAATCGCGGGCCTTCGTAGCGAACCGGCCCGTCACCGCGGCTTTGTTGAAAGAGCTTTCGCGGCATCTGGGCGACATTCACGGGCAGCACGATCAACAGTTGCTTTTCTCTACGGACTCGCAGCTCGACCTTCTGGACGGCTTCGCGGCAGTTCAGCCGGACAAAGCGCAGATTGCGGAGGTTTACCGGAAGTGGCGGGCCTGCGCGCGGGAACTGGAGGAGATTGACAAGTCCGAGCAGGAAAAGCTGCGGCTGCTCGACCTGTGGAGCTTCCAGCGTAAGGAGATTGAATCGGCGCAGCTAGCTGCCGGGGAAGACGAGAAGTTAGAGAACGAGCGGCGCGTTTTACAAAACATAGCCAAATTGATGGAGAGTGCCAGCGTCGCGTATTCGGCGCTGTATGACGCTCCGGAGTCCGTCTATGCGCAGATGAGCGTAGCGAAGCGCCGGGTTGAGGAGCTGTCCCGCATCGATGAGAGCCTGCTGAGTGTACTGGAGACACTGAAGCCCGCCGAGATCGCTGTGTCAGAGGTGTCGAGTACGCTTCGCGACTACGTGGGACACCTGGAAGCCGATCCAGAGCGGCTGGAGCAGGTGGAAACCAGACTGTCTACAATTGAAAAGTTGAAGCGGAAATATGGCGCTTCGGTGGAAGAGATTCTCTGTTTTTTGGCC
Organism: Bryobacterales bacterium; assembly: GCA_038200305.1. Taxonomy (GTDB): domain Bacteria; phylum Acidobacteriota; class Terriglobia; order Bryobacterales; family Bryobacteraceae; genus JANXXV01. The sequence continues at coordinate 29,163 of JBBPYD010000001.1, read as the reverse complement.
GAAGTACGCGCCAATATCGAGGCCGTGGAAACCACGACGGAACGGCGGGCCGCGATTGAAAGAGAACGCCAGTCGCTCGCAACGGCTTACCAGACCGGAGCCGCGAAGCTAACCGCCAAACGGCAGGAGGCAGCCCGCAAGCTGGAAAAGCGCGTGGAAACCGAGTTGAAAGCGCTCGCGATGGAACGGACTATTTTCCAGATCCGCTTCCTGAAGGCGGAATGGTCCACCAGCGGTGCAGATGCGATTGTGTTCATGGTTTCCCCCAATCTAGGGGAAGAGCCGAAGCCGATGGACAAAATCGCATCGGGCGGTGAGGTGTCCCGCATTGCCCTTGCACTGAAGACTTGTACGCAGACCGGCGTTGAGGACCAGAAGAAACCCACGCCGTTGATGGTTTTCGATGAGGTGGATGCCGGGATCGGAGGCACTGCGGCCGAGATGGTGGGACGCCGGTTAAAGCAGCTCGCGGCAAGCCATCAGGTTCTCTGCGTAACACACTTGGCGCAAATCGCCGGCTTTGCCGATTTTCACTTCGTCGTGGAGAAACGCGAAATCAAAGGCCGCACCGTCGCGGCAGTGGATGAGATCACCGGCGAAGGACGCACACGGGAAATTGGACGGATGCTTTCAGGCCAACGGCTTACACCAGAGGCATTGAAGCACGCCGAGCAACTGATCAAGCTCAGTGCCAGCGAGGCTGGACGATAAGTAGCTGATTTTTCAATAGTCTAAAGCCGGAACCCTTCCATGGTCCCCTGCATCTAATCAAGTGTAGATAGAAGGGGAGGCAATGCTTGTAAGGCACAAACAACTTCTAGGGGTGCTTGGCGGAATTCTGCTTGCGGCCGGTTTGCCGGTTTCCGCGAAAGCTGCCAACGCGGCCGCCCCTGGGGCAGTGAATTATATAGAAGGCCAAGTATCGCTGAATGGAAACGAGCTTACCTCGAAGTCCATTGGTTCGGCGGAAGTAGGCAGAAATCAAGTGATCGAAACCGGTCAGGGGAAAGCAGAAATTTTGCTGACACCGGGGGTTCTTCTGCGCCTAGGGGATCATAGCGCTGTGCGAATGGTTTCCCCGGAACTGATTGACACGCAGGTGGAACTCACAAAGGGCCGCGCCCTTGTAGAAGTGACCCAGTTGTTCAAAAACAACCGCATTATGGTGCAGGACAACGGCTCCGCTACAACCCTGGAGAAGGATGGCATTTATGGGTTCAACGCAGATCAGCCTCGGGTTCGCGTTTTCGACGGGAAAGCGAAGGTCGTCAGCGACGACACGAGTGTCGAGTTGAAAAAAGGAAAAGAGTTAAACCTGAACGGGCCTCTGAAAGCGGAGAAGTTTGACAGGAAAGCTGTCGAGAAGGTGGATCCGCTATACCAGTGGAGCAATCTGCGGTCTGAGTATCTGGCCGAGGCAAGTGCAAATGCCGCGCAGGTAGTGGTGATGAACCGGGGCTGGTACGGACCCGGCTGGTATTGGGATCCGTACGGGAGCATGTATTCGTTCTTGCCTGGCGCGGGGGTGCTGTATAGCCCGTTTGGTTACGGCTACTATTCACCTTTCGGTTCGCCCTATGGGTATGGATACGGCTACGGTTACGGAGGGCTGAGGGGCTATTACGGACGAGGGAGGAGTTACGGTCGTCCGGTGATTGTCGGTCAACGGCCAATCACTGGGATTTCGCCCGGTATGAGCACGGGACGCCAGTCACAGGGTGGAAACCGCGGTAGATTCCTGGGTGGAATGCGCAGTAGCGGTGGAACTCGCAGCGGTGCTGGAGGGCGGCACCGGTAAGAAAGACAAGTAGGGAATTGTAAAAGGCCACGCCGCGCGGGAAATCCGCCCGGCGTGGCTTTTTTTGTTAGGGGGCGACGGCAATGTCTACCTGATCATGGAACGCGTCGGCCGTCTCAATGGAAAGTGACGTCGCATTGCCCGTTGGCGAGCCCGGAGGCACGGTCACATTGATCTGATACAGTCCAGGAAACTGCGGGGAAAGCCCTTTATACAGAGGCTTTGCCTGTTTGTCGCCGAACCGGACCGTCACCGCCGCAGCCGTATCGGTCAGAATATTCGGCGGCGCACCGTCAGTTACAGCCGGCGTCACCGCGCCGAGCCCGGTTAAAAAGATCAGGACCGTTTCCCCAATTCTGGCTGGCTTCACGGCATTCACCAGCGAAAAGTCGGTATGAAGGACAGCGCCAGGGCCAATACCCGCCGAAGGCACAGTGAAGATGCCGGGACTCATCTTGGACAGCGGAACGGAAACTGTATTCGACTTTGTGCCGTTATTGTTCACCACGATGGCAGCAGCCGCGCCCGCGGTGCTGAACGGCACCAGCACGTTGATCTGGCCGCTGCTTACCGCGTAGACCGGCGCTTTCACGTTATTAAACGTGACCTCTACGCCCGAGAGCGCCATACCGTATGTCGTACCTTGAGCGACCGAGGTCGCGTTGCTCAACCCGCTGCCAAAGAGCGTAATGAATTCACCCGGAGAAATAGAGGTTCCCACCGGGGCGAAGCTGGCCGCGTTCACGATTCCCTGCGGATTCAGGAACACCCCCGAGCCACCAGTGGGAACCGCGCGGATGCCGAAATAGAGTTCATAAACGCCTGTCGCCGCCGCGGCAGCGCCTGAGCCGACATATGCCTGTCCGCCCGCGCCCACCGCGAACGAGTTGAGGTCGGGTCCGGCCCCGCTGCCATCCGCATCGACGGTATACGCATTCACCCCAGTGAAATCGATGGGACCGGAAGAAGTGCGCACGCGCTTGCCGACCACCAATTTCCCTTGCCCCCCCGAATTTGCCGCGCCTACCGATGCATTGAAGTCCAACTCGAGCCGCAGCCCAGCGCTGAAGTAAAGGTCTTTGAGCGACAGCGCGGATGCAGAGCCGGTAAGGGCCTTGACGCCGATCATAAAATCCTGCCCACCGGAATCAGTCGATCCCGCAATGAAGAAGTTCCCATCCTGAGACACATAGAGCGTTTTGCCCCCACTTACCAATTGGCCCGATGACGCCGCTCCACCAGGAATGGGAAAGTTGGCTGTGCCGGTTCCATCATTGGCGAGCGTATAAGTGGCTCCGGTGATGGACTGGGTGACTGTTTGTGGTCCCAGGTTGGCGGCTTGACCATTGACGTTGATGATTCCGAAGCTGCCCGAATTGGCGGTCATCTTGAAAAAGGCGTCGCGCACGGCAGAAGGGGAGGAATTTTGGAAATCCAGACTGCTGACCCAATAACTTCCGCTCAAGCCTTGCGGCGTGCCGGTGGGCGCTGGGATGGCTATCAGGATGTCATAGGTATTTGAGGCAGCGTCCGTGGTGGATGCGACCAGCGCGCCGGTACCGAGCCGGGCATTCATATTCACACCGGACTGCTGAGGATTCGAAATCGCCACCACTCCGCTTGGCTGGACGAAATAGGTTCCGCTGCCGGCGAGAGTTGACGGGCCGTTCATGCCGATTACCTGCTGGCCGGTGAACGTGAAGGCGCCGTTTCCGTCAAAGGTAACGGCGCCGGTTAGCGTGCGCGCGCTCTGGATCGTATTGGGGCTTTGGACTGTTAGTTGCAAGTGGCGGAAGTAGTACTTGCCAGTAAGTGACCGGTTATCGGGCGTTTGAGAAAAGATAGCGAGAGCACCGCTAAGCAGGAATAGTCCAAGACGAGTCACCATGTGATTGTTGTTTCCTGTCTAACCCTAAATTCTCACGAATTACTCGTTCTCTCTTGTTCGGGGAAAAACTGCCGATTTGGTACTTAGGAAGCAACTCGCGCACAATCCGTGGGTTTACCTCAGCAGTAGGGAAGTGCAGTTCCAAAACGGGATGACGAAGCAGCATGTCTATTAAAGCGCGGAGAACGATTGGAGTATTCGCGGGAACGGTGGCGTTATTGGCCTCCGGAGCATTCCCGGTGCGGGCCCAGCAGGTCACGGGGAGCGATGCCGCGGACCGCCCTCAAATCCCCGCGGAACATCCCGAATGCGTGTTCTTCGGACCCAAACACGACCAATTAGTGCAATCGGGGCTCGCAGGGGCGCAAATGCAGAACTTGGCGTTGACGCAGCTCACTGACCGAGTAACGCAGATGCTCGGCGATTCGTTCCACACGGGCGGGATGGAGCGCGATGCGGTCCCCGGCGGAAGCCGCACCAACACTTACCAGCGGGCCAATAGTAAAAGCACCATCGACCGTTATCTATTCGCGGCCATGCAGGACGCAGGGGTCACACCGGCGGCCCGAACCAACGATTTCGAATTCATCAGGCGAGTGACACTCGATTTGACCGGCCGGATTCCCACGCCCGAAGATGTCCAGAGCTTCGTTGCGGATGTCTCGACAAATAAGCGGGCAATCCTGATTGACAAACTGTTAACCAAACCCGAGTGGGTTGATAAGTGGACCATGTATTATGGCGATCTTTTCAACAACACGACTGACAATACATCAACCGGTGTGCGACGCTACACGGATGGACGCAACGCATTTTATGCGTGGTTGAGGCAGTCGATTGCCGCGAACCGGCCGTATACGGACATCACGGCAGATCTGATCGTCGCGCAAGGGACGAACAGTTACGCTCCGGCGCAGGGTCATCTGAATTGGATCGTGAATGGCTTGGTGACAAACGGTCCCACGCAGGACGCCTACGATCAGGAAGCGGCCAATACCGCCGAGACCTTCCTGGGAATTTCCCATTTGAATTGCACGCTTTGCCACAACGGCCGCGGGCATCTGGATTCGTTAAGTTTGTGGGGTAAAAACGAGACCCGCGCGACAAGCTGGGGTCTGGCGTCTTTTTTCGCGAAGACCAACATCGCGCGCACTCCCGTCGATGGCGCCGTGAATAATCAGCCTTACTACTGGTATGTGAACGACACAGGCAAAGCCGATTACCAATACGGCACGTTAACCGGGAACCGGCCCGCGCGCTGTATGAATAACATTGCGCCCACGATAGTCAACAACGTGCCGACCTGCGGTTGCGCTGACGGAAGCGCGCCTGTGGTGGCGAACGGGCGGGCAAGCTGCAAGTCCGGTTTTGGCTCCGCAACTCCGGTATATCCATTCAATGGGCATGCGCCGAATCCGGGCGAGAGTTATCGCGCCGCTCTGGCGCGGGAAATCACCTCCGATTTTCAATTTGCCCGCGCTTCGGTGAACTATCTGTGGAAGGAGTTTTTCGGCATTGGAATCGTTGATCCGATGAATCAGTTCGACTTAATGCGGCTTGACCCGGACAATCCACCGCCTGCTCCCTGGACGTTGCAGCCTTCAAACCCCCGGCTGATGAACGCCCTGGCACAGGACTTTATCAACAGCGGTTACGACCTGAAAGCGCTGATGCGGGAAATCGCAAATTCGGATGCCTATCAGCTTTCGTCCCGGTACAACGGATCCGCGCCGGATCAGAAATTATTTGCCCGCAAGCTGGTGCGGCGGTTGTGGGGCGAGGAGATTCACGATGCGATCGCACAATCCAGTAATGTGATTCCGGTTTATACGAGTGCAGCGCTGCCGAATGGCAAAGTGAGCTGGGCGATGCAGTTGCCAGAGCCGCGCAACCTGCCAGGCGGAACCGTCACGGCGTTCCTGGATAGTTTCCTGCGCGGCAATCGGGACGATGAGGACCGGCGGAGCGATCCCACGCTGACGCAGGCACTGGGGCTGATGAACGACAGCTTCGTGATGACCAGAATCAAGGCCACCGGAACAGGGGCCACGGCGAGCCTGCTGGCGAAAACTCTGCCGCTAACCGATGAGCAGTTGGTGAGCAACCTGTTCCTCACCGTGCTCTCCAGGTATCCAACCGATGACGAGAAAAAGGCCGCACTGGCGAATCTCGCTTCTGGACAGGGCGCTACCTTGCGGATGCAGAAGGCCGAAAACCTGCTGTGGTCGCTCTACAACAAAGTGGATTTCACGTTCAATTACTAGAGAGGATGCCATGTACGGACAGGAAAAATTCGAACAGTACGTCAGCAAACACCCGCAGCACCGGCACAAGAATTTCTTCGATCGTCCTCACTGGACCCGGCGGAACTTTTTCCAAATCCTGGGCACTGGAGTCTCGGCGTCCTACTTGGCAGGACGCGCGCACGCGGATGGAATCTCGCAGACGGCGGTCACGCCGGTCAACAGGGCAAAGAACGTAATTTTCATCCTGCTGACGGGTGCGCCGGCGCATGTGGATACCTTTGATTTGAAATTTCTGGATGGCACCACGCCGGCCGATTTCAATCCAACCAAGTACGGCAATATTACCTGGCCGCAAGGTCTTCTGCCCAAATTGGCGACGAAAATTCCCGATATGGCGATTGTGCGCTCTCTGCGGGCGTGGGCGCTGGTTCACAGCCTTGGGCAAACCTGGCAGCAGATCGGGCGCAATCCCGCAGCGGCGCTGGGCGATATCGCGCCGAACATCGGGAGCATCGTGGCCCTTGAGAAAGAGAAGGAGCGCACCATCAACCAAGTATTTCCGTCCTTCCTGGCGCTGAATTCGGCGCAGGGGGTTGGCTCTGGGTATTTGTCATCCAAGTACGCACCGTTCAAGATCTCGCCCGCTTCGAGCGGTTTGTCTAACGTAACGAATGTGGACGGCCAGATCCGGCTGAACGACCGCATCGCGCTGTTGCACCAGCTTGACGATTCTCTGCGCCAGTCTCCATCGCCCCTGGGCAGGCCGGTGGAGGACATGGATAGCTTCTACTCCGCGGCGAAGGGAATGACTTACAACCCAATAGTCAATAGCGCATTCAGTTTCAGCGCTGCCGACAGCATGCGCTATGGAAATACGTCATTCGGAAATGCGTGTCTGGTAGCCAAACAGGTGCTGTCGGCGGATCAGGGGACCCGCTTCGTTCAGATCAGCTACGGCAGTTGGGACATGCATCAGAACATTTACGACAAGCAGACCAATCCAAAGGGGAATTTGTACGCACTCGGCACGCCACTGGACGATGGTGTTTCCATGCTCATGACAGACCTAAAGGCATCGGGACTGCTGGATAACACGCTCATCGTGATGGTTGGAGAGTTTGGCCGTACGGTGGGCAAGCTCAATCCGGCGAATGGGCGCGACCATTTCCTGCAACAATTCGTAATGTTCGCAGGCGCGGGCGTGAAGGGCGGACGCGCAATCGGATCGACGAACGCGGACGGTTCTGCGACGGTAGATCCAGGCTGGTCACAAGGGCGCGATGTGAAGCCCGAAGACATCGAAGCCACCATCTACTCGGCGATGGGTATCGATTGGACTTACGTAAACTACAACGATCCGTTCCATCGGGGCTTCGAGTACGTCCCAGGCGGGAAAGACGGCGTGTACGCTCCGATCAATGAACTCTGGGGCTAACGAAGAATCATTTCATTGCAGGCTGCTTCTTCTCGCCTTTTGTCCCATCCGGAAAAGTCCAGGTTTCCGGGTTCGGTGGAGGCTTGAACTCGTCCGTGCTGAAAACTCGAAGCGCCTCTCCCGGTCCCGCCACTTGCAGCACCAGGGCAATGTTATAACGCGGCCCCTGGAAATACTGCACTTGAATCCGATGAACTCCCCCGCTCAGTCTCGCGCTGGCGGTTTTCTCTTGCGGGGGATGCAGGCCATCGTTGTCCGCGATTAAGTCGTCGTCGATATAAAGGTTAGCGCCATCGTCGGACAGCAGAGAGAAACGGTACACACCCGGCTTTTGGATCCAAAACTTCCCCGTATAGTCGATAGCGAACCACTCGAAACGCTTTGTAATCCCCGGAAAGCCCTGCTCAAAGTCCTGAGGCGGAATATTCAAAGATGTTGTGTAGATAATGCCAACCGGTTTCAGCTTGTGAAGGTCGGGAAGACTGGCCGTGTTGTGGCGAATATGATAAACCACGCCACGCAGTCCAGATGAAATTACCACGGTGGTTCCAAAAGTGGGAACGGATTCCTGTCCAGCGCCTGCAACCGGACGGAACAAGACGCTAAATGCCAGTAAACAGGCGGCAGCATTCACACAGAAACTTTATCACATCAGTGTTTGCGGGAGCCTTCCTTTCCTGGCCCGCCGGTGATTAAATAGAAACTGTGAAAATCACAGGAATCGAAACCTACATCGCAGGGAATCCCTGGAAGAACTGGCTCTTCGCCAAAGTCACCACGGACGAAGGCACCTATGGCATTGGAGAAGGCACACTCAACTATTTCGGCAAAACCGTCGAGGCGGCCATTCATGAACTGAAGCCCTTAATCCTTGGAATGGACCCTTTCCAGGTAGAGGTCGTCTCGCAACGTCTGATTCGCGACGTCTATTCAGACGGAGCACAAGTACATATGTGCGCCGTCGCGGCAATCGAGATCGCTTGCTGGGACATCATTGGCAAAGTCTGCAAGCAACCGATTTACAACCTGTGGGGCGGACAATGCCACGGCAGACTGCGCGCGTATGCGAACGGCTGGTATCGTGGCCCGCGCACTCCGGAATCGTTTTCCGAAAAGGCGAAGGCAGTGGCCAAGCGCGGCTACACAGCGCTGAAGTTCGACCCGTTCGGAACCACGTGGCGCACTCTCCCGCGTCATGAGTTCGATCTCAGCCTGGACATTATCACCGCAGTGCGCGAAGCAGTTGGACCGTCTGTCGATTTGCTGATCGAAGGCCATTGCCGTTTCAACGTTGCAACCGCTGTCGAGTTCTCAGAGGCCATGCATCACTTGCGCCCAACCTGGTTTGAAGAGCCGGTGGCCCATACAAACTCGCGGCAATGGCGGAGGTGGCGCGGCGGAGTCCGGTGCCAATCGCAACTGGTGAAAGCCTCTCCACTAAGCAGCAGTTTGCCGACCTACTGAAATACGAAGTGGTGAACTTCATTCAGCCCGAGCCGCTAAATCTAGGTGGAATCTTTGCAGCGCGGAAGATCGCGGACATGGTGGATGCGCATTTTGGAATGATCGCCCCGCATAGCGCGCAGGGTCCGGTCTGCTCGGCCGCGTGCGTGCAGTTGAATGCTTCCATTCCGAACTTCTTCATTCATGAAATTTTCGATGAGTTCAACGAGCCATGGGAAAAGCTGATCGTCACCAATCCCGTCCACGTGGTGGATGGTTACATTGAGGTTTCCGGCCGGCCGGGTCTCGGCATCGATCTGAACATCGAGGAGATTCTGAAGCACCCCTACCAGCAGGAGAACTATATTCCGTTATTCAAGCCGGGTTGGGAAAGGCGCCAAAAACAGAACGCTTAACCCCGGCCGCATGAAACTGAGCGCTGCCGTCCGCGTCTTTCAGGCGGAGACATGTGGCGCACAATTCTCAAAACAAACCGGACCTCACAGGAAAGGAGGATCAGGATGCTGAACGCAGAACCTCCGTTCGAGCCAGGGTCGTCCACGAGGCGATCCGGCGCGACGGAGAAGAAGAACTTAGACGATCCTCGTCCGCGTTAGCCTGGTCTGGCTTAGCGGCGGGGCTCGCCATGGGCTTTTCTCTGCTCGCCGAAGGAGTCCTCCGCCGCTACTTACCCGATGCGGAATGGCGTCCGTTGATCGAAAAGCTGGGCTACCCGCTTGGATTTCTCATCGTCATCCTTGGTAAACAGCAGCTCTTTACCGAGAACACGCTAACGCCGGTGATCCCGGCAATGCGCAACCGTGACTTGCGGACATTTGGTAATCTCGCCAGACTCTGGTCCGTCGTTTTTCTGGCCAACATGGCAGGGGCGCATGTAATTGCTTGGTTTTTTAGTAACACCCCGGTCCTCCGCCCCGAGTTACAGCACGCTCTGCTAGAAACAGCGAAGGAAGCGGCAGCCGTCGACCCGTGGACCGCTTTTGTGCGGGGAATTGTTGCGGGTTGGCTGATTGCCATGGTCGTATGGCTTCGTGCGGCCGTAAATTCGGATGGGATTGCAATCATCGTCATCCTGACGTACTTCATCGCTCTGGGCGGGTTCACGCATGTGGTTGCCGGTGCGGTGGAGTATTTGTATCTGGTCATGGCGGGCCAGGCAAACTGGTTCACGTTTGTACGCGATTACGCTATCCCGGTATTAGCCGGTAATGTGGCGGGTGGAGTTACAATTGTCGCCGCGCTGAATCATGCACAAGTAATTGTGGAGGAGTCAGGGTCTTGAACCCCGGTCACAAACGGGTATTCCCGCCTTCAGCATCACTGCCTCTACTTCCATCGGATTCAGACGTGTCGCGTCGTATTCAACGGTGAGGGAATCTAGCGTGGGCGCCACAACAATACGTTCAATGCCGTAGACCGTATTTGCACGTGCAATGCGATCCATCAACACATCGTCAAGGGGCCGCATTAGGTCGAATTGCAGTTGAACTTTGGTCATGGGTACTGCATCATCATACTATTCTCGCCGGATCTTCCACAGGATCTGCCGAAGAATTCCCAACCAAACATAAGCATCGCGTCCGGTTAGGCGGAGCCGGGTTACCATGCGCCGGACCTTGTTCTCAGTCGATTCCGCGGTCCGCGGATTGAGGTAGCCGGATTCACGCAGGATATCGAGCAGCATTTCCGTAAAGCGGTTCGTTTGCCCGGCTTCGGCAAGGGCAACGGCGCCCGGCATGGTGGTTTCGGCGGTAGTGCTGCGAATCAATTCGTAAAGGCAAAGAGCCACAGACTGCCCAAGATTCATGGACTCGTGTTCCTGACGCGTGGGGATACGCATCAGCCAATGGCAGTGTGACATTTCATCGTTCGTGAGCCCGAATTTCTCCGAACCAAACAGAAGCGCCACGGGACCGGATGACAGCGCCTCACGAATCAGAGTGCCTCCGTATTCCAGCCGATGCAGGGGATGCTTCAACTCGCGATGGCCCAGGGAGGTAGTCCCCACGATGAGGGTGCAATCCTTCACCGACTCTGCAACAGTATGATACTGTTCACTATCAGTTAGGATCGCCGAGGCATTTACGGCGGAGCGTGCCTCAAGATACGCCACGTCATATGCATTCACTACACGCAGATGGGAAAATCCGAAATTGCTCATTGCCCTGGCGGCTGCACCTATGTTCAGCGGATTGCGCGGCGAGAGAAGCACCACGCGTAAGAAGTCGCGATTTACAGTCATTGAAAAGTGTGATAAGAAAAGTCTATCCTTAAATTTATAACGGACTATCTGAGGCTATGACGACCATTGCTACTGCCGGGCAAAGCCGGAAGTTTGCTCATAATTATCTTCTGAAATATCTGTTTGCTATTTACCTGGTGATGTGGACCGCAATGGCGATCTCTCCCGTTGACCGGATGGACTGGCTACTCGAGAATCTCCTGGTATTTGTATTTTGCGGAGCTGCCGTCTCTTCTGTTAACCGGTTTCAGCTCTCGGATCTATCGTATCTGTTGCTATTTATGTTTATGAGCCTCCACGCGATCGGTGCTCACTACACGTACGGCCAGGTGCCCGTCGGATATTGGATCAGGGATCAATTCGGATGGAACCGCAATGATTTTGACCGTATCGCACACTTCTCGTATGGTTTGCTGTTCGCTTACCCTATTCGCGAGGTGTTCTTACGCACATCGAACATTCGGGGCTTCTGGTCGTTTTTCCTGCCCGTAGACGTGATTCTCGCCACCAGCGCCTTCTTTGAGCTGCTGGAGGCTTGGATCGCACAAATCGTGAAACCGGAGCTCGCGAATCAGTACCTTGGCTCACAGGGCGATTTTTTTGATGCACAGAACGACATGGCTTCAGCACTGATGGGCGCGATTCTTGCCATGTCATTCTGTGCGTGGAAGAAGCGCCGCTTTGAAACGGATTGAACACGCGGGCGTCCTACCACGGGAGGATTTGGATTATGAGAGATGTTGTATGTGGAATGCAGGTAGACCCGGACACAGCTACAGAACATAGTGAGGTGAATGGCGAAAAATATTATTTCTGCTCACATGTCTGCAAGGATAAATTCGACAAGGACCCCGCCTTCTATGTCGAGAAGGAAATCTCCTCTTAACCTGGCTTGAACTCTGACTACAGCATCACCGTTAAAAGCGGATAGACCGGCGGGACAGCCCAATTTAGCGCAGCTTTCATGCCTACGGTGGGTAAATTGTCTATCCGCCCTTTTCTCATCGGGATAATTTTCCCGATGCACCCTGCCTAGCGGGTTCCGCTACGCCGCGCCGTCGTTTTCCGCGCAGCCGTCTTCACTCCTGTTTTCTTTGTGCCTGACTTCCCAGCCGGTGCAGCAGCTTTTCGAGGCGATGCCGATCGCGCGGATGTGGATGCGGCCGGCTTGGATGCACTGGCCCTCTTGCCGGCAGACTTCTTCGCTGGAGTGGATTTCTTTGCCGCCGCGCTTTTCGATTGTGCTCCCGAACCGGAGCGCGCGCGAGTGGATGCCGCCCGGCCGCTTGACTTCCGCGGCTCAGTCTTCTGTTCGGCGGTATCCCGGCTCACCAACTTGTTGAACCGGCTCTCTTGTCCACCGGCGGTTTTGTCCTGGTGAAGGAACGCGAGATTGTTCTCGTCGAACTTCTTAAAAAACTCGTCCCACGAAATCTCTCCAAGCTTTCCTTCCCCGCTGAAGCCGGGAAAATCGATCCGTAATAGCCCGGCGTCTCCCTTTCCGCCAGTCCCCTTTACACACGACGGATGGCCGCCCCGCTGTTCCACCCACTGGCGAATTTCATCGTGATCGGTGGTCACTTTCGATTCTGCGGACATAACTTGCTCCTCCCGTCATTTGGGAAGCAATTCGGTTTCCAGAATCGAGGGGAACCCAGCCGTTTACTCTATTGCGGACTCAGCGAGCCGCTGGCGATAGGCTTGGCGGGCAAACTCATATGCCTGCGCAGCTTCGCCTCGTTCCGCAATTCGAATCTTCGATTCCTTCTGACTCCAACACTGATCCACCGCCTTGAGGCACCATTCGGCGCTCTTGCGCGAAGCTCTAATCGGCTTGCCTTCGGTAAGGACGAAAATCGGATTGGTGTGCGACGAAGGGAGAATGCGCAACGCGATCCAACTGCTGCGCGGCACGTCGTAATCGAAAGTCACGGGCCGCAGTTGCGCGTCAGCCACGACCGTCTGACGCGCCACCGCCTGCCCATTCACGATCAGTTCTAGGGGCACCGTCCGGGAGGCGCCGATCCGCGCACGCTCAATATCCCAATAAGGCTTCTGGTCAAGACGCAGCCCGCGAATCGATTCGTTCGGAGTTTCGTCTAGCAGCGCGGCAACGCTGGCGGAGATCTTCACCGTACCCGGCTTTGCAAGTTTCACTTCGCTTCCGCCTTCTCCCATTGCCACTCCATTCACATTGAAACCAATGATGTGGCTCTTCCCGTCCGAAACGTAGTTCCTACCTTCGCGAATGCCTTCCGTCCAGTCCCTGTAGTTCAACGCATTCTTCTGGCGGACATAGCTTCTGCCCAGTCCCACCTTCTCGTCATAGATGCACGGGAAATCGGTTTCGCCGCTGATGCGCGTTCGATAGCCCACGTTCAACGTGTGATACCAAATATTCAATTCCCAGGGGTAGGGCGTATCCACGGTAGAGATGAAATCGACAAGATCGTGAGTGACTCCGACGATGTACTCATTTGCGCCAATTCCGTCGAACGGCGGCATCTCGTAGCTAAGCACTTTGGGATCTTTCAGCGACAGTCCCCAGCCGGAGTGCGCAAACCCAGTGATGGCGTTTTGCGCCTTTGCCCATCGAAAAATCGGCAAGCCCCAACTCGGCCATTCTTCAATGCGCTTCGTTCCTGGGAAGTCCTCCTCCTTCAAGCTCAGTAAAACAATGTGGCCGGTGTGGCTGGAAGGAAATCCGGAAACCTCCACGTCGTAGCGCATCAGATTGCCGCTCGTGGAAAGCTTGTTGTCTTTCCCTTCAAAGAACGTCTTCTGAAAATACCAGCCTGGCCCCCAGGAGAGAACCGACCCGATCTTCAGATCCTCGCCCAGAATGTGGCGCATCATGTCTTCGGGGTAGACGCCCTCGGTCGGCTTTTCATAATGCGAGCAGCCTGCGGCGTGAATATGGTGATCGCCAGAATACCAACCAAGTTTCGCCGGATCGATCCAACGTTCCAGGTGGAAGGTAAGCTCCATTGGCTGGCCGTCTACATGGACGCGCTGCGTCTTCTTACGGTATTCCGGGCCGCGTGAATACTCGAAAGTGTAATCGCCGGCTGGCAGCATGAGGAACTCCCCACTGGCACGATACACCTGCGGCTGGAAGAAGAAATCCGGGGCCAACCGCTTCGCCTGTGAGGGATAAACCCGGTTGCGTGAGTCGCGCACCAGAAAGCCTGCGGTGGCCGGTTTGCGGTCGAAATCCAGCACGCGAAAGCCGACCTTCGTGGCCGGATTCGCAACAAACAGAATATCGATTTCGCTGCGAAAGCCAAGGTCCTGCGAGCCTTGCCCAATATCGAACATCAGCTTGGCCTCACGCTTCCCAGGATCGCGGGTGTAGATCTGCAGGATACGGTACTCCACCTCCAAGCCAGACAGGCGCGGCCGCATTGGCGGCTTGTTGTACATCTGTAAATCGAGGAATCTGCGATTAGCTGCACCCTCCGGCCGGTTGGCGACTTGCCCCGCGTTGGGACTGTCCACGGCGAGCACAGCCGTTACTCCAGCCTCATTCTGCACTTTCACCAGAAACGTGCGCCAGCCTTGTTCCTGAAGCTCAGCTTTCATAGGGCCTTGCTGCACCTTTACACGGCTTTCCGGGTTGATACTGATTCCGGTGAGACAGAAGCGATCAAGTACTTTCTGGATCTGCTCGACATCCCGCCCGCTGGCGGCAAGCCGCCGCAGCTCCTTGGCGTCAGCCGGGGGCAGCGGATCGCCCAGCATATCCAGCGAATCCAGCAGCCTGATGACTTGTGCAGCCAACGGCTGGTGCTCTACTGTTTTAACAACGGGCAGTTCCTCTGCACACGAAACGGCGGCGAATACAGACAACAACAAAACCAAGTAGCCCATGCCGGAAATATATCAGACACGGCGGCTACCCGGATATCCTGCTACTTTTCTAGGATCTCGTCGAGTACGCGGCCCACCGAACCACTCGGCGTCTCGACATCCAGCATATTCGCCAGCGTCGGCGCAATATCGTTCACTTCGATCTTGCCGTTATAACGACCCGGCTTGATTCCCGGCCCCATGAAGATCACAGGGACGTGCGTATCGTAGTTGTACGGCGAAGTGTGTGATGTTCCTGTCTCCGATTTCTGGATGAGCCAGAACGGCTCTGTCACAACGAACAAGTCGGCCGAACGCTCGGCGTTAAAACCCCGGCGAATGCGGCGATCCACCATATCGTCCAACGTTCCTCCATGCATCAGTTGAGATCGCGTGTATACCCTCGCGATGTGAGGAATTGTTCGAAGCGCGTCCGCTGCCGTATTCTGGACATCGGCTTCGTTCAGTTTCTTATCCGCCATCAGCTTCCGATCCAGGTAGATGATTTCAAGCCCGCCCTTGGACTGAATCCACGCGCCATCGCCGTACTTTGCGGAAAGCGCCGACCGCAACTTCGTAGTGATGATATCGGGCGAAAGCGCGCCGCCAGGCATGTGCCGTTTTTCACTTACCGCAGGAACCGGCGAGACCCCGTGATCTGCGGTCAAAACAACCAGTACATTTCCGGCCCCGGCTTTGCTCTCAGCAAACTGGATCAGCCGGCCAATGATGCGGTCCGTCTGGATAGCGATATCGCGAACTTGCGGATCGTCGGGTCCGACGATGTGGCCAATCCTGTCGTTCGAGGAAAAGCTGACCGTCAGAACATCGGTAGACGCATGGCGGCCCAGTTGCTCTCCTTCGAGCGCGGCCTCCGCGAACTGTTCAATAATCTCATTCCCGTACGGTGTGCGCTCCAGCGCATCGTAGAACTTTTTGTCCGCCTGCGCGGGAAGCTTCTTATACCCCGCCGTCCCTGATTTAGCATCAAACGGCAGCCAGTCCCGTCCCAAATACTTGTCCACTGCGCGGCTCGTGTTGTACTTTGTGGCCCACCCCGGCATTGCGGGGAAGTAGTAATCGCTGCTGACAAAATTCCCGCTCGTTGGATCGAACCAATATGCCCCATCCGCCATATGCCCTGCCGGCAGGATGGCGCTCCGGTCCTTGATGGAGACGCCGACAACTTTCGTCTGGCCGTTGTTCGCCATCTTGAGTTGATCCCCAACAGTACTCACCAGAAGACGCCACGGAGAGGCGCCTTTTTCCGGACCACCCCCCAGCAGTTTAGTGGCGTCGTCGGTGACACTGGTAATCTGCTTGCCCGACTCCCGGTCAATCCATTCGTTGCCAACTATGCCGCTGAGCGCAGGTGTTGCTCCGCTAAGCACGGTGGAGTGGCCGATGGCGGTCACCGGCGGAAAATGCTCGTAAAAGGCACTGGTGAAAACCGCGCCATGATCCAGCAGGCGAGCCAATCCACCTTTATATTCACTTCGAAAGCGCGTCAGGTAGTCGTAACGGAACTGATCGATCACGACTGTGAGGACCAGTTTCGGCTTCTTTGGTGGCACCGCGGCGCCGGTCCCTATGAAAAGGACAATGATCGCGAGGAGTGCGGAAATGCGTTTCATCTTGAGGATCTTATTCTACAACCAAGGGGCCGGAGACTAGGATGCCGAGCGAACGTAGTCTATTATGGTGCCGGTTCGGGAATCGGGTCGCCATCATCTCGCATAGCGTGCAGATGCATCTCCGTGGCTTCACGGAGAAGTTGCTGCACCTCAGCTTCCGTATCTCCAGTGGCGATACGCCCCGGTAGATCGGGGACGTAAGCACTGAAGTTGTTTGGTCCGTGTTCAATTACGATCGCAAATTGTGACCTTACCTTTTTTCGCCGGGCGCGATCTTCGCACCTTCGCGGCCGCTAGAAAAACCTTGATTGTTTCGGCTAAAGCGATCCGGGCGGGCGCGGATTTTTGACTGGTGCCCAGCGTACCGGACTCGAAGATGAAGGCGCAACACCGCAGCCCTTCTTGCGTTATTCAAATTCGCCTAAACGGGTTTCCCATGCCCCCTCGCACTCCTGGCGGTGGTGGCTATAGAGGTTGAGCGGCATGCCTTATTACGTGCCAAGTTGCCCGGTATTGCCCTCTGAAAGTGGGTTTTAGATGTAAGTGCTTGATTCTGTTCTGGCGGTGAGGGTGGGATTCGAACCCACAGGCGGGTCTGGCGTTCTGTAACTTGCAGACTCCTCGTTGCCGGGACTGCCATATTTGCCATCGCTGCCGTCGCGCATTGCCCAAAATTGCTCAAATCAGCGCCGCCCATCTCGCGGCGGGATATTGGTTGAGAGTTTTGGCAGCGCGGTGGGATCGGCGGTTGTTAACCCAAGGGTTGTTGGTTCGAATCCTACTTGGGGAGCCAAACGATCCGTCTCACTCTCCGATTTAAGAGCATCATTGTTGAAAACAGATCACTTACTCTCTCCGCTGTTAAATTCTCCGTTTTAAGTTCGAATTCTACCCGGGGAGCCAAACTATTTCTCTCCGAACGCCAACACCCTTTTGGTTGACACCATCGGTCTTCCTGCGTCTGCCGTAGCCTCGCAAGATATCCCCAATTCCGCCATACATTTCCGAACGATCCGGTTCTCCTCTTCAAGCTTCGGAGACGCCAGGTAGTTGGTCCGGCCAGTCCTCTTTGGCACTCCACCGCCAGACTTCCGGAGAGTGCCCCTGCGTGGTTAACACGACCGTCCGTCTCGGTTTACACTTTTCGAACTATTTGCGTATGTTTACAGCGGAGGGTGTCTCGCACACGCCAAGGCCATCCAGGTCTATAAAGAGGTCGGTTACCCTTATCTCCTGATGCCCGATCACGTGCCCGCGACCCCCGGAGAATCCAGCAGCTTACAATCTTTCGCGTTCTGCTACGGCTACATTCGGGCGCTGATTCAGTCCGTGGACCAGATGGGGTAGTCTCTCTCAAATGATTGCCCGCCTGCTGGTCGCGTTGCAGATCGTCGCCGGCAGTAAAGGCCCGAAACGTTCCGTCCCTCCCATTCAGGAACAGCAGATTCGGCTCGCGCGATTTCCGGCTGGAGAAGAGTTCCGTATTGTCGTTGACATCCCCCGAAGCGACGAAGATATCCTTCCAGCCGTCGTTGTCGAAGTCGTAGATGCCGGCGCTCCACCCGCTCAGAGCGATGCTGGCCGCACCAATCCGGCTGCGATACGTGACGTCGCCGAACAGGCCATTCCCTTCATTCCGGTAGAGCGGAAATGTCTCGTTCGCCAAAGCGGTCAGGAACACGTCCTCGCGGGATTTGGCCAGGAGACTGCTAACCAAGTGGGATAACGATAGAATAGCGTTAACCGAAGTGTTGCTCGCGCTTGTGCTTTTTCTAATCGTTGCACCAATTGCCGCGCCGGCGACTTTCGACCAGGCGTATCGCGCCGGCTTGACGGCGCTCCAACACAACGAATTGGAAGCCGCGGAATCCAATCTCCAGACTGCGGCGAAGCTTCAGCCCAATAATGGGCGCGTATGGGCGGCGCTGGCGCAGACCTATCGGAAACTACAGCAGCCCGCAAGCGCGGAAACCGCGGCAGGCAAAGCATCCACCTTGGCCCCAAAGGATCCCCTCGTGCTGCAAAGCTTGGTCATCTATTACTTGGAATCAGCCCAGATTCGCAAGGCGGCCGGAGCACAGGCCGCCTATGCCGCCGTAACCCCTGGGGATCCAGCGGCTGCGGAGCGCGCCGCCTCACTTTACTTTGAGGCCGCGCAGCCTCTGCTGCAACACGAAAAGTTCGCGGAGGCGATCCCGCTACTGCGAGAAGCGGTCAATAAGGCCGGTAAACATCCCCAGCTTGAACTGGCGCTCGGCGTCGGCTACTACGGACTCCGCCGATTTAACGAAGCCGCCGACGCATTTCTGAATACCATCGTACTCAGGCCCGAGACGGAGCAGCCATACCTCTTCCTTGGCAGAATGCTCGACCAGATCCCGGCGCGTCTCCCGCAGCTAACAAAAGTTTTCGCCGATTTCGAAAAGGCCAATCCCTCCAATTACCAGGGATATCTTTTGCACGCCAAGGCTCTCAACGCCCAGTTGCTGGAACCGGAAAACGCGCGCCAGCTGCTGAAGCGGGCCAACGCCCTGAACGATCGCGACGCATCGGCGCATTTCGAGCTAGGGGCGCTGCTGGATCGAATGCATCTCTTCCCCGAGGCCGCGGCCGAGTTCGAGCGCGCTGCCCTTTTAGATCCGTCCGATCCGGCCACGCATTATCGTCTCGCGCGGCTTTACGACAGGCTGAATAAACCGGAAGCGGCCGCGGCCGCTCGCGAGCGGCACGCGACACTCGTCAAGGCTCAGGACACGATGCGATGACGCGGCGTGAATTTGTTGCCGCCATCGCCGCCGCAGGCCTTTTACCTTCCCGAGAGATTCAGGCTGCTGAATTTCCAGTTCGATACGCCCGGGCGAATCCATTCGATGCAGCGTTGCGTTATCTGGAACCGGGCAGCGACGAGTTCCAGGGTGAAAAGCCGGCGATAGAGCTGGAAGCGCGCCTGAAGAGGATTTTCGCCGGAGTTGAATCGCCGCCCAAGGGCCTCCGGTCCTGGATCGCGCAACTTGACAGAATTCGCGCCGCCCGCTTCTACGCGCTCCCCGATCACCAGATCCGCTACGAAATCCAGATGCGTGACGGCAAGGGGCTCAGCTATCACACCGGCCGTTGGAAGCTGCCCGATTTTGCGCCGGTTGCCCAGGATTCTGTCTCGTCTGAAAAACCGTATTTTCGCGACGTCACCGCGCACGTTTTCGGTGGTGCGCCTTCCTTCCAGCAACAACTGCTCCAAGGGAATCCTTATTGGCGCGCGCGTCTGGACTCCGCGCTGGGTATCGACGTGTATGGCAATCAGGGGATCGCCGTTGGAGATATCGACAATGACGGAGTCGACGAGATTTATGTTTGCCAGCCTGGCGGTCTTCCCAACCGTCTTTACAAACTCCGTCCGGATGGCACAGCCGAAGACCTCACGGAACGCGCCGGGCTGGGTGTCCTCGACGACACCACCTGCGCTCTGTTCGCCGATTTCCGCAACTCCGGTTATCAGGACCTGGTGGTCCTGCGCGCCGCAGGTCCGCTCTTCTTCGTGAATCTGGGAGACGGCAGTTTCCGGGAGCAGCCCGATGCGTTTCGGTTCGATTCGGCCCCGCAGGGCTCGTTTACCGGCATGGCGGCGGCCGATTACGATCGTGACGGGCGTCTCGATCTTTATCTGTGCTGCTACGTGTACTTCCAGAGCGAGGACCAATATCAGTTCCCCGCCCCCTATCATGATGCCCGCAACGGCCCGCCGAACTTTCTTCTTCGCAACCGCCAGACAGCAGATGGCATGCACTTTGAGGACGTCACCGCCGCCAGCGGCATGAAGGAAAACAACAACCGGTTTAGCTTCGCGCCGGCCTGGTGCGATTACGACGGCGACGGCTGGCCCGATCTGTACGTCGCCAACGATTTTGGCCGCAACAACCTGTATCGCAACCGCGCCGGACACTTTAGCGATGAAGCGGCAAAAGCGGGTGTGGAGGACATGGGCCCCGGCATGAGCGCCTCCTGGTTCGACTACGATGGCGACGGCCGGCCCGACCTCTATATTTCGAACATGTGGACTGCCGCGGGCCAGCGCATCGTGCGCGATCCCGCCTTCACGCCTTCGGCTGAACTCGCGGAGGCTTACCGGCGTCATACGAAAGGCAACTCGCTCTATCGCAATCGGGGCGATGGAACGTTCGAGGAGGCTTTACAGGAGGGCGTCGGGATGGGACGATGGGCCTGGGGTTCGGGAGGCTTCGATCTGGATCTGGACGGCGTTCCGGAAATTTTCATTGCCACTGGAATGATGACGAACCCGTCGCAAAAGGATGTTGAGAGCTTCTTCTGGCGTCAGGTTGTGGCAAAGAGTCCCGCTACTCAGGTAACGGTCTCGGAATATGAGAACGGGTGGAGCGCGATCAACCAATGCATTCGGGAGGACTATAGCTGGTCGGGGCGTGAACCAAACGTGTTTTATGTGCGCCGCGACGGGCGCTATCACGACGCATCCGGTGTGAGCGGCCTCGATTTCGCGGATGACACGCGAGCCTTCGCAGTAACCGATTTTGACGGAGACGGGAATCCGGATATCGTACTCAAGAGCCGGCTGGGTCCGCAGGTTCGCGCCTTGCAGAGCGATTGCACGGGAGGCCGGGGGGCTATCGCGATTCTTCTCCGCGGCACAAAATCGAACCGGGATGGAATCGGGGCCCGCATCGAAGTCAACGGCCACAGCCAGTATCTGGAGGCCGGCAGCGGTTTTTTGTCGCAGCACTCCAAGAAAATGCACTTCGGACTCGGGCGAGGCAATCACGCGAACGTCAAGATCCTTTGGCCTTCGGGCGTCGTGCAGCGGTTTGAGAACCTCGACCCGGGCTATGTCTATACCGTCGTCGAAAGCGCCGGAAGCCCAGCCCGCCAGCCCTTTCGGCCGCGGCGGATCTACCCGGAGGCTGCGGTCACACCGGACAACCAGGCTGAGTTAGATGACACCTGGTTGCTTGAGCCCGTGCCTTTGCCGGAGAAGCGGCGCGGCCCGGGCTTCGTTCTCCTCACCGCCGGCGCTCCGCCTGCCATGCCGCCGTCGGTACCGGTTGCGGCCATCAATCTGACGCGCGAGAAAGACGATGTTGCCGCAGGCTATGCGCTATTCCGGCGCTATCTGCTGGAGTATCGAAGCCCGCTGCAACTTCCTCTGCTCCTGCTAATTGACGACCTTGGCCGCGCACACAAGATTTACGCCAGGATACCATCGGAAGCGGCGCTTCAGAGCGACCTGCGGCGGATCGGCGAAAGCCATAAGCTGGCTTTGCCATTTTCTGGAGTTCACTATGCGCAGTCGCGGCGGAACTACTTTAAGCTGGGTGCGGCTTTTTATTGGGCGGGTTATCCGGATCGCGCTCTGCCGTATATCGAAGAGGCTCTGCGGACCCGGCCGGACAATTGGAAAGCTCTGCTTGCAATTGCGCGCATCCATCTGGAATTGGGGCGACCTGACGAGGCCCTGAAGGCATACCAGCGTTTGACGGAGGTTCGGGAAAACTACGCGCCTGCGTTTGTCGGAGCCGGCGAGGCCTATGCAAAGCTGAACAATCAGCCGTCCGCTCTTGCCATGTTTCAGCGCGCGCTGAAAATAGATCCGGGGTCGGCGGACGCGATGAATCAACTCGGCCTGATGGCGGCAGACGCCAATGATTTCAAGGATGCTCGCGCCTGGTTTCAGCGCGCCATCGAGTCGCAGCGCGACCATTCCGGCGCTATCAATAACCTGGGCGTGCTTTACGCGAAGATGGGCCAAAAGAATGATGCCATCGCGGCCTTTGCCTATGGCATCAAGACGGTTCCAGAAGACGAGACGCTGTATCTGAATCTGGGCCGTATTTACGTTACGATGGGTGAGCGCGAGAAGGCTCGCTCCGTGTTGAGCCAACTGCTGGAGCGCAAACCGGGCAACCCGGTGGCAACCAAAGCTCTCGCGGAACTGGAGGGACGATGATCCGCATGGCCGCATTCTTATTGTTCTTCGCTCCTTTCGATTTTGTGGCCTCCCTCGCTGAGTCCGGCCGCGTGGTGGGGCTTGCCGATTCTCCATCCGACCGCCTCTCCCCTCCCCTTCTGATTGCTCCCGGCGCGCCGCCGGTGCTGGCATTTCGCTATTTTGACGCAAGCGACCGCGGCCGGTTCGGGAACCTGGGATTGATGACCGATGACGCCGGCCACTAGTCTTGGGGTGTTGCTCGCCTTTTTACAGTCCGACCCCTCGGCCCTGGGGATTGCAGAATTCAACCGCGGAGATTACAAGGCGGCGCGACAGCATTTGCAACAGACTCCGTCCGACCCGCAGGCCGCCGTTTTTCTCGCCCTTACGCGCGCCGCCACGGGGGAATGCGACGCAGTGTTGCCCGATCTGGAGCGCCGATTCGCCTCCACGCAGCCCAAGACCCTGCATCGTCTGACAGGCCTAGCGCTGGCTCAATGTCAGATGTCGTCTAAGCGTTTCGCTGCGGCCGGCGCCGTGATCGCGCAACTGGAGAGCGACTATCCAGCCGACGCCGACGCGCTTTACATCTCGGCAAACTTCCACATGAAAGCCTGGAATGATGCGATCTATCGCCTTTATCAAAAGGCTCCATCGTCCTATCGCGTTCACCAGTTGTCGGCCGAGGTCTTTGAAACACAGGGCAAGTATGCGGAGGCGATGGCTGAATATCGCAAGGCTATCGCCAGTAATCCCAAGGCAATCAACTTGCACTACAAGCTAGGGCGGGCCGTCCTGATGCAGTCTCACGATCCGGCGGCTATGGAGCAGGCGCGTAAGGAATTCTCGGCCGAGTTATCTCTGAATCCCTTCGATGCAGTGGCTGAATATCAGGTGGCGCAGATCCTGGCAACGCAATTGAAAAAGACCGAGGCGGCGGCGCACTTTGAACGCGCCGCCGAACTGCGGCCCGACTTTCCGGAAGCGTTGATCGCGGTGGCCAAACTCCGGTCTGAAGCAAAACGCTACGACGAAGCCGTGGCGCTCCTGGAGCGAGCCGTCAAACTGCAGCCGCGCGCGGAGGTAGCCCACTACAACCTCATGATGGCGTACCGCAACGCCGGCCGGAGCGCAGAGGCGCAGCGGGAGAAGGTCGAACTCGAAAAGCTGCAGCGTCCTCCCGAAGGCGAGTTCACCGACTTCCTGAAGCGGATCGGCGAAAAAGCTCCCGCCAAGTGAGACGGCTCGCAGTTACTTTTCTATGTTTCGTCCTGAACGGGGCGGAGACCGGGACCCCTGAATTCCGTAATGTAGCATCTGAGGCCGGCCTGACGGAAACGATTCCGAATGGCGGAGCCGCATCCAAGCAGTTCATCATCGAGACCACCGGCAGCGGTGTTGCGTTCATCGATTACGATAACGACGGCCTTCTCGACATCTTCCTCGTCTCGGGTCCGGGCAGCGCCAGCCGCATGTACCACAACCAGGGGGGCGGGCGATTCCGCGAAGTCACCCGGGAGCTAGGGCTCACGCACACCGGATGGGGTCAAGGCGTCTGCGCCGGCGACTACGACAACGACGGCTATACCGATCTGTTCGTGACCTACTGGGGCCAGAACACGCTTTACCGGAACATGGGCGGCCGGCGCTTTGAGGATGTGACAGAGAAAACGCGCCTCAAGCAGGATCGCGTCCGCTACAACACCGGCTGCGCCTTCATCGACTACGACAACGACGGCAAGCTGGATCTGTTCGTCGCCAATTACCTGAAATTCGATTTCAACACTACTCCGAAACCGGGAGCGAATCCGTACTGCTTCTACCGCGGCCTGGCGGTAAACTGCGGGCCCCGCGGGCTTCCCTTCGATCGCAATCTTCTCTACCACAACGAAGGCGGGGGCTTCCGCGACGTCTCGGAGCAGAGCGGTATCTCGAAGCCTGCCGCCAACTATTCCCTCGGCGTGATCACCGGCGACTTCAACGGCGACGGCCTGACGGACATCTACGTGGCGTGCGATCAGACGCCTTCCCTTCTCTATATCAATCACGGCAACGGCAAGTTTACGGATGAAGCATTGTTACGAGGAACGGCTCTCGACGAGAACGGCAAAGCGCTGTCCGGGATGGGCGTGGCGGCGGCCGATTATCTGCATCAGGGCTTGCCTTCCATCTTTCGGACGAACTTCTCCGATGAGCTGTCCACGCTCTATCGCAACCGCGGCGGCGGGGAATTTGAAGATGCCAGCGTGGAGTCGGGGATGGGAAGGAATACCAGGTTTGTAGGCTGGGGCTGCGGCTTCTTCGATTACGATAACGACGGCTGGGCCGACTTGCTGGTGGTGAACGGACACGCGTTTCCAGAGGTGGATCGATTGCACATGGATATCCGGTATCGGGAACGCGCCATCCTTTATCGCAATCGGCAGGGCAACTTCGACGACGTGTCGGAGTCATCGGGGCCCGCCATTCTGGAGAATCATTCCTCCCGCGGCGCGGCCTTTGGCGATTATGACAATGACGGTGCAGTGGAAGTGCTCATCAACAATCAGAATGAGCCGCCGTCGTTGCTGCGCCAGTCCAAAAAGTCCGCAAATCACTGGATCACATTGAAGCTGGAAGGGATACGAGCGAACCGCAGCGCCATCGGGGCGCGCGTAAAGGTTACCGCCGGGTCACTGGTGCAGACGGGCGAGGTCAGAAGTGGCGGCAGCTATCTGTCACAGAGCGATCTGCGGCTGCATTTTGGGCTGGGAGCGGCAACGAAGGTCGATCGGATAGAGATCGCCTGGCCGGGCGGTGGCCGGCAGGTAGAAACAGCTTTGGCGGCGGATCGGGTGGTGACGATACGGGAGAAGTAGGGGGCCCCGCTAGAGGGCCCCTCTTACGCTAGAACTGCAGACGGAGTGAGAACTGGATATGGCGCTCCGTTCCCGCTATCGATTGTGTGACTTTACCGAAGTTCTCGTTGCCACCAGCCAGCTTAGAGTCGCTCAGGTTAGCGTTGGGCCGGTCGAACTGCGGCGTATTTGCCAGGTTGTATGCTTCGCCACGGAACTGAAATTTGAAGCGCTCAGTCAATGCGAAGTCCTTGAAGATTGAGAAGTCCAGCGTCCGAGTTGGGGGACCCGTGT
Source organism: Bryobacterales bacterium (assembly GCA_038200305.1). Taxonomy (GTDB): domain Bacteria; phylum Acidobacteriota; class Terriglobia; order Bryobacterales; family Bryobacteraceae; genus JANXXV01. The sequence continues at coordinate 3,520 of JBBPYD010000001.1, read as the reverse complement.
TGCTTTGCAGCCCTAGGTTCCCCCCCGTCAGGGGCGCCGCTATGGCAAAGGCGCTGACATCGAACCACTGGCCATTAGTGCCGGGACTACGACCGCTTGAAGGCGCCGCATTGGGGTTCTTTCCGGCCACTAGATCCGGCATACAGCGATTCCAGTTACCTTGGCAGCTGGTGCCTGCGATGGTGAAGGGCTGGCCCGTCCGCAACACCAACAGCCCGTTGGTGTGCCAACCGCCGGCAATCAAGTCGACTCCGCGATTCACGCTGCCACCGAACCGCTTACCTTTGCCGAACGGTATTTCGTAATTGAACCCAGTGGTGAAGCTGTGCCGAATATCCCATGCGGCGGTCGAGTATGCAGATCCATAGTTAGTGGGATCCGGTACACCAAAATTGGTGGAACCGCTGAGCGGGGTGCCGCTGTTCGCCAAGGCATGCGCCCATACGTACGAAGTAAGGAACTGCAGGCCCTGCGAGTAACGTTTCTCAAGCTTCACCGTCCCCGCCGCATAGTTGCCGTAGCCGAAAGTAGACGTCATGGAAAGACCGTTTCCGATGGAAGCGCTTCCCGCCGGCCCGCGGATGAGTCTGGTATTCTCGCAGCTCAGCGCCGGGTTGTTCACATAACCTAAGTTCGGACATGGATCCGAATTCCAAAGGATCAGCTGGTGCGCCTGGTGGTTGCCCAGATAACCCAGTTCCAGAGCCATGTTGCCTGGCAGTTCGCGCTGAACGATTACGTTCCACTTGTGCACAAGGGGATTGCGGAAGTCGTCCTGAACGCCTCGGAATGAGACAGGCGCCGGCAAGGTGAATACGTTTGTCGGATAGCCGCCCGTGAGGCCGCCGGCGAAGTAATTGCAACCGACGCAGTTCGGGTCTGATACTGACACAAACTTCGAGATGGTGTTGCCTCGAACCAGGTTTACCGTCTCATTAAACGGCACGCCTTCACCGCGGTTCGGGCTGCCTCCCTGGTTCTCCTCACCGCCATAGAATATGCCGTAGCCCAAACGCAGCACGGTCTTGTTCATTACCTGATAGGCGAGGCCGAAACGTGGACCGATATCGTATTTATCCCAGGGAATGAGTGTACTGGGAACCTGACCGCGAGTGACTTTCACGGTCGGAAATGCGGTGGCGAAGTTCGGCGGCAGTGGATCGTCCTGGTTGCGTCCTTTAGGGATATTCAGCGTGAGGTTCTGAAGGTCGAAGTTTGCCTGCCGCCCGAAGCGCTCATCGATAGGCGACCACAGCTCATACCGGACGCCGATGTTGAGGGTCAATTTTGGAGTTAACTTCCAATCGTCCTGAATGTAGCCTGCATAAGCGACCTTCTGCGATGAGACGAAATTGGTGCTCGAGATGTTGCCGCTGTCAATCTGGCCTAACAGCGCCGAAGCGACGGCATCGCCGGTCTGCGCACTGAAATTTGTTCCATTACTGCCTTTCGCGTCGGATGGGAACGCAGTCTGATTAGAGCTGTAGCTGATAACGCCGTGCGGGTTCGGGACTTGGAAGAACGGGAACTTGATCTGGCGGAACTCCGCTCCGAACTTAAGGGAGTGTGATCCTTTGTTCAGTGCAACGTTCTGGATGAAGTCCCAAACGTTGTTGTACTCCTTGGTGGGAATCCAGTTATTCGCACCCGTCTGCTGATAGCTGCTAAACCCAATCTGTGGAAGACCTCCGTTATTTGCCGTGGCCCCAGTCGGGTTATACCCACCGATGCCGAACTCCTTAAAAAGGTCCTTGTCAGGGTTCGCACCGAGACGGGAAGTGACCAACCGTGTGAAACCGACACGGGTTTCCGAGATGATGCTCGATCTCCACACTCGGGTATAGCTGACCTGCGCGTTGCGGCTAAGATCGGTCTCCTGCGCGCCGTTGAAATCGGCTCCGTCGAGCGGACCGGGAAATGGTGACCCGCTGGTTTTACCCGTATTGGACCAGCTTAAAGAACCGAACAGACTGTCTTTGTCGCTAAGCCGGTAATCGACACGGCCATCTCCCTGGTCGGTGACCTGGCTGCCCGGCGAGACGTAGAAAAAGTCGCGCGCCGGCTGCGTGCCGGTGACGATTGGCTGATTGGTGGCAGGATACAGGGAAAGGATCTTGGCGAATGCAGGATCCCATCGGCTCTTCGGAATGATGTTGCCTTGGAAAGGAGTACGAGATATGGGAGTGCCACTCGCGTCAAAAACCGTGCTGGCCGGATCGTAAATGGCGCCCTTAATAATCGCTCTTTCACTTGGGTCCGTACCAATCTGCCCATTGCCTACCAGCAAGCTCGAAAAATCGCCATTCTTCATCTCCGCTGTGGGAATCGTGATGAAGCCGGCGCGCCCAAGCCCTGGCACCGAACCGCCAGACGATGCGATGCGCGTCCCCTGATAGTCGCCGAACATGAAGAGCTTGTTTTTCTTGAGGGGCCCTCCTAACGTGGCACCGAACTGATTTTGGACAAAAGGTCCCAGTGGCTTACCGGCGCTGTTGTTGGTCCATGTATTCGCGTCGAGCGCCTTGTTCTGCAGCAGTTCAAAGAGACTACCGTGGAGCTCGTTGCTGCCGGACTTCAGATTCACGTTGACAACTCCGCCCGCAGCGCGTCCATACTCAGCGTTATAGCCGTTTGTAATGACGTTCATCTCACTGATGGCCTCAATCGAGGGGCCGATGGCGTAAGCGGTCTGGTTCAAAAAGTCGATGGTGTTGATGTTGTTGTCGACACCATTCAGGAGAAAGTTGTTTTGGCCGTTGGACCGGACACCATTAGCGGAGAACCCTCCGTTGTTGCCATCGCGAGCGCCCTGCTCGGCGGGCACCACCCCGGGAACCATACGCGCCAGGTAAGCGAAGTTGCGCTGTCCGCCCAAAGGTACGTCAGTCAGCGTTTTACTGGTTATGGTGGCGCCCACCTGCGTGCTTTCCGTCTGCAACAGCGGCGCGGACGCACTTATTTCTACCGTCTGTCCCGTGTCTCCCAATGTAAGCATTATGTTAACGCCCGTGCGTTCACCGGCGTTCAATATGATGTCCTTCTGTTCGGATTTCTTAAATCCTGGAGCACTGACAGTGACGTTATACGTGGACGGTTTCAGCGCCGGGCGCGTGAATGAGCCAACCTCGTTGGTGGTGAGTTCATAAACCTGACCGGTGGCCTGTTCGGTGACGGTCACCGTCGCCGAAGGAACTACTCCTCCCGACGCATCGGTTACTGTTCCTGTGATGGTTGCGAGATCCCGTTGCGCGAAAACCGCGCAGGCAGAGACTAGAAAAAGAGAAAAAACTCGAAGTGCCGCAGCGTGGCGATGCATACTTCCCCCCATACGTAAATACCCAAGATTGCCCCGAGGTACGTCGAGAGGATGCTATCACTGTGAAGCGCTCTATGCAAGCCCCGCACGGCTTATACGGCTTATAGTCTTATATTAGTGCACTGTGATACCTTGGAGGTTCAGCTTTTTCCCCGCTGTGAGGAGGATGTATGGAAGCCCTCGGCATGATCGAGACAAAAGGCC